>NZ_JAAZQW010000037.1:0-20996 GCF_012371415.1 Acinetobacter sp. A3 | reverse complement strand
CCCCACTTGTTTTTAGGTGGGAACTAAATTAAGGCTTATAGGATCGCTTGGTAAGGCTGTGTTAGCCGGATGCTTACCATGATTCTAGACTAACATATCTATTCTGCTAGTCTAGAGCCTAATCTAAATAGCAATCCTACAGATGGTTTCAGTTTGGATAGTTTGACTGATGGCTTTGATCAATTAATTTCTGGTGCTGACTTAAATCTTGGTGATTTGCTGCAAGGTGCATCATCAAATACCAGCTCAGACATCAATCTTGATCAATTAATCCCAACCCTAGGCGATGCACTGGGTGGCTTGACTGGCGGCACGACAGATACTCAATTTGATTTGGCGACACTGCCAAACTTGGTACAAAATTTCGATCTCAACAATGCAAGTTCACTGTTCTAAATTCTACTCAACAAGACACAAAAAAAATACGCGCTCAATGCGCGTATTTTTTTGCTAAGTTTTATATTCCACGCCAATCGACACGTGCATTACGCTCAGTATTATAAATACGGCATACATACTGCCCTAATGGCAAATCCAACAGATAATCTTGATAGGCTTTAAACTCAGCTGAAATCATTTCACCATGCTCTTTTTCCCACGGCGTTCCAGCAATTTCTAAAATAGGGGCAAGCATTGAACACACCGAAATATCTGCCAAGCCCAAACGCTCTCCCACAAAATAACGTCCGTGATTATCAATCAAATGCTGATTTAAAATGACAATCAATTCATCCATACGTTGTTTAGATTCTGCTACTTTATCTTGATCGAGCTGATAACCCTTAGACACCAAAGCTTTAATAATTGGCTTAGAGTATTTAGAAAACTGACGCAAATAGCCTTTTTCACCAATTAGGATTTCCAAAGGTTCTTCACTTTCAGATAAGGCATGAGCCAAGCCCCAACGGCGTACATGCTGACCTAATTCATCTGCCAAAGTATTAATTGCCAGTGCATGTTTATATTGTTCGGCATCACTGCGTAATAAAGTATGTTCTGGATAAACATCATCAAGATAGAGAGCAATTTGCGTAGAATCTGCAATCCAGCGCTCTTGATCACGTAATATTGGTAATTTATTTTGTCCTGTTTTTAATTGTGCAAAGGCCCGATGCACACCAGGAATTAAGTTCTGCGCATCATAATCTAATTCTTTATGATCCAATAACCAGCGAGCTTTCTCACAGAAATGAGATAAAGGAAACTGGTACAAGATGCGCATAAAATCTCCATTTTTAAGCTATAAATATTCAAAACAGTACACTTGCGGTGTTTGTCATACTTTAGTCATAGCCTCTTCTAAATACAATGTACTTTTTATTCAAAATTCGGGCAAAGCAGTCAGCTAAATCAGATCAATTTTCATCCTGCACTTCAACATCAACATTTCAAATGATCACTTCATAAGAAACATCATGCTGATGACCTGACTTTATCTGCCCTTTCATGTAAAATCATGCCTAATTTTTATATAACACGTTGTGAGTTATTCATGGGTTTTAATTGCGGTATTGTGGGCCTGCCAAACGTTGGTAAATCTACACTTTTTAATGCACTCACCAAAGCTGCGATTGCAGCGGAAAACTTCCCGTTCTGTACCATTGAACCAAACACAGGTATTGTTCCTGTGCCAGATTCACGTTTAGACAAATTGGCAGAAATTGTAAAACCACAACGTGTCTTACCAACGACTATGGAATTTGTGGATATTGCAGGTCTAGTTGCAGGTGCATCGAAAGGTGAAGGTTTAGGTAACCAATTCCTTGCGAATATTCGTGAAACCGACGCCATTGCACACGTAGTCCGTTGCTTTGAAGATGAAAACGTGATTCACGTAAATGGTAAAATTGACCCATTAGATGATATTGCCACCATCAATACCGAATTGGCTTTAGCGGACTTGGAAACTGTTAGCAAAGCGGTTACTCGTTTAGCAAAATCTGCCAAAGGTGGTGACAAAGAAGCAGTTGCAACCAAAGCCGTTTTAGAAAAAATTCAGCCTTTATTGGATGATGGCAAGCCAGCACGTGCTGCTAATTTAGATGATGATGAACGTAAATTAGTACGTGGCTTTGGTTTACTGACCTTAAAACCAACTATGTATATTGCCAACGTGGCAGAAGATGGTTTTGAAAATAATCCGCACTTAGAAGCAGTGAAAAAACTTGCTGCAGAAGAAAATGCGATTGTTGTGCCATTATGCAACCAAATTGAAGCCGAAATTTCACTACTTGAAGATGAAGACCGTGCAGAATTTTTAGAAGCTTTAGGCATGGAAGAACCTGGTCTGAACGTCGTTATTCGTGCTGGTTATGCGCTGTTAGGCTTACAGACTTACTTCACTGCAGGCGTTCAAGAAGTACGTGCATGGACTGTTAAAGTTGGTGCAACTGCTCCACAAGCTGCTGGCGTGATTCATACTGACTTTGAAAAAGGCTTTATTCGTGCTGAATGTATTGCTTACGAAGATTTTGTTCAGTACAACGGTGAAGCTGGCGCGAAAGAAGCAGGTAAATGGCGTTTAGAAGGTAAAACTTACATCGTACAAGATGGTGATGTTTTACACTTCCGCTTTAATGTCTAATATTGAATTTTTGAATGGCTTTCATTCTATAAGCCAGTCATAGATACAATTAAAAAAACCTCGATCACTTGATCGAGGTTTTTTATTGAACAATTCTTTGGAAAATTAATTAAGACTGCACCACATTACCCTTCTGTTTCGGGTCAGTATTTCCTAACTCAGGGTGAGCTAAGGCATCTGCACATTGCTTTTTATCACGTTCATAGTCAGCTTGTTTCTGGGCAAGACTACTTGAACTGTCTATGGTTGCACGCGCCCAAATTTCTAAACTGGTCAATGCCTTGCGACACAGTGCATATTTCCCTTCGGTCACTGAGTCTGTCATTTTGACATTAATGCGCCAGTCTGTACTGAGTTTACGGGCAGGTTTACGCACCTTGTCTTCAATCAAATTACGCTGCTTACGGTAAACATAAGGTTCAACCTCGTTCATTAACTCCCATGCTTTCTGTGCATACACAGTTGCATCATTGGTAAGTTTTGGCGCAGGTTTAATTTCTACAGTTTTTTGCGGGTCGTTGTCATTGCTACACGCTTGCAATAACACACTACTGCATAGAATTGAGGCCAGCAGCATTACAGGTGTTTTCAATTTCAACATATCGGTTCGCCCATACAAACAATTCGGCATTATGCTAGTGAATTCAAGTATAATACACAATCTTGATTTGACCCATCGTTCAACTTTCTCCCTCAAGGTGTGTCGTGTCCGTACACAATATTCAAACTGCTTCTACAGCCAGTTTTTGGCAAGGTGCCAAAGATAGTCAAGCGATTATTTTCACCTATCTGCCTGTTTCTTTTGCCTTTGGCGTTTCAGCCACACAATTCGGTTTTACCGCATGGGAAGCCTTATTTTTATCTTGCTCTATGTATGCAGGCGCAAGTCAGTTTTTGGTGGTGGCATTACTTGGCAGCGGCACCTCTATTTGGATGACTGCACTAACAGTGATTGCCTTAGACATTCGGCATTTACTCTATGGCCCCGCACTACAAAACCTGATTCAAGATCGGCTGAATCTTAAAAAAACTGCAATTTGGTCATGGGGATTGACCGATGAAGTCTTTGCTTCAGGCATGATTAAACTGTCACAACGGCGTCAGGAATGGTCTGAATCATGGATGTTAGGTCTCAGTCTATTTAGCTGGCTGTCTTGGGCGTTAGGTTCATTCTTAGGTGGCTTATTTGCTGACCAAGTCACGAAAATGCCACAGTTTTTACAAGCGGCGCTCGACTTTTTATTGCCTGCTTTATTCCTAAGCTTTTTACTGGCTGCTTTTGAAAAGAAACATACTTTTGTGGTGGGTATCACCATTGTCGTATCTGCCATTGCTTGTTATTTCATTGATTTATCTGCTGCAATTTTTATTGGCATATCTTCCGGCATATTGGCAGGCTTATTTAAACACTATGTGTTGAAACAACCCGACCCTGAACATACAGGAGTAAAATCGTGAGTTTAGAAATAATCTTGGTTGGCATTTTAGTAGGGATTGCCAACTTCGCATCGCGCTTTGGGCCATTTTTTGTGATTCAAAAATTTCAGCAAGGCTCACAAAAACGTGGCGCTTTATGGCTCAAAATTGCCTTAGGCAGCATCGGGATTGCCGCAATTAGTTCCATGCTCGTGGTCGCAACACTGCCGCCTTTGCTGGAAACACCAAATAAAAGTTTTGCCATGCTGGTCGGTTTCTTGGTACTCACAGGCTTATATTTTAAATTTAAGAAAATTGTTCCTGCCACCTTAACCGCAGCCCTGACCTACGGGCTGATTTACACCTATATACCTTTTAGTTTCTAGAACAGCTTAAATTAAACAACTTTGAAAACCGAAATCATCCCTTTCAAATGCAGTGTCATCACCGCTAAGCCACTGAATGCCATAAAATTGCATGACAAAATCATGATTTTATTGCAAACAGGGCTTAACTCATAGAACAGTTCTGCTATGCTAAAAGCCCACTTTAGCAAGGACGATTCACATGAGCGTGACCATTGGTACTCCCCTTCAATCTTCTGCTTTTAAAGTTTTGCTATTGGGTTCGGGGGAACTCGGTAAAGAGGTGGTGATTTCACTACAACGTTTAGGCGTAGAAGTACATGCCGCCGATCGCTACGACCATGCGCCAGCCATGCAAGTCGCACATTATGCCTATACTTTGAATATGGCAGATGCCACAGAATTAAAACAACTGATTGAAAAAATCCAGCCGAATTTAATTGTGCCTGAAATTGAAGCGATTGCGACACAGGTCTTGGTTGAAATTGAAGAACAAAACATCGCCACAGTCATTCCTTCTGCCAAAGCCGTCAATTTGACCATGAACCGTGAGGGAATTCGTCGTTTAGCTGCAGAAGAATTAGGTTTGCCAACCTCGGCTTACCGCTTCGCCAATTCTTTGGAATCTTTCCGTGCCGCCTGTGATGATATTGGCTATCCAAACTTTGTTAAACCTGTAATGTCATCTTCAGGTAAAGGTCAGTCAAGAGTAACTTGTTTTGATGAAGTAGATGCCGCTTGGGAATATGCTCAAACAGGTGGACGCGTCAATCAAGGCACTGTGATTGTTGAATCACAAATTGATTTCGATTTTGAAATTACCCTATTAACTGTACGTGCCAAAAACCCAGAAATTGGTGCTATCGAAACTTCATATTGTGACCCAATTGGCCACCGTCAAGATTCAGGCGACTATGTAGAAAGCTGGCAACCACAGCAAATGACTGAAGCCGCCCTAACTGAAGCCAAACGCATTGCCCATAAAGTGACAACTGCTTTAGGCGGCTGCGGAATTTTTGGTGTAGAGCTGTTTGTGAAGGGCGATAAAGTCTGGTTCAGTGAAGTATCGCCACGTCCGCACGACACAGGTTTAGTGACGTTGGCCTCACAATTTCAGAGTGAATTTGAATTACATGCACGTGCCATTTTAGGTTTGCCTGTCAACACTGCACGTCATAGTGTGGCAGCCAGTGCCGTGATTTATGCAGGTGTCGATGCCAATAATCTTTCATTTTCTGGCCTAAATCTTGCATTAGCTCATCCCGATACAGATTTACGTTTATTTGGGAAGCCTGAAGGTTTTGAGCACCGACGTATGGGAGTTGCGACAGCACGTGCAGAAACCACGGCGCAAGCGCGCGAATTGGCTCAACACACTGCAAACAGTGTTAGCGTTCATTTAAACGAAAATCAGAATTAAGCTCGTCATTGCATAACGGAATTGTCCATGATCAATACATTACCCTTGCTGAACTATGTGAAAAGCAACCATGACATTCAAGCGATTAACCAATGGCGTACAGATGTCGAAAATCAGCTACAACAATGTTTTGAAAATGGACAATCCATCCGTGAAGTGATTTTGGCACGTTCCAATCTGATAGACGAAGCCCTGACATTTTTGTGGCAACACGCTGAATTGGATCAAACTGATTTAAGTCTATTTGCTGTGGGTGGCTATGGGCGCAAAGAAATGCTGCCTTATTCCGATGTAGACATTATGATTTTGTCGGAAGATGCCATTAGCCCAGAACAAGAGCAACTGATCTCGACCTTTATTTCATCATTGTGGGATGTCGGTAATTTCAAACCTGCAACCAGCGTACGTACCATTCAAGACTGTGTGATTCAGGCTACTAGCGATTTAACAGTCGCTACTGCCCTGATCGAAGCTCGTTTAATTACTGGTAACACCCAACTGGCAAAATGGCCACGTCGTATTGTTTCGCAAACTTGGACAGATAAAACCTTTTTTGATGCCAAAATGCAGGAACAAAGCAAGCGTTATGCACAGCACAATGACACGGAAAGCAATCTAGAACCTGATATTAAAAATGCCCCAGGCGGCATCCGTGACATTAACCAAATTGGTTGGATTGCTAAACGACATTTTCGGGTCAATCGTATTTATGACTTGGTGCATTTAGGTTTTATTTCTGAGTTTGAATTAGGTGTACTTGAAGAAGCTGAAAGCTTTTTATGGGAAATTCGCCACCATTTGCACCGCCTGACCAAGCGTGATGAAAATCGTTTATTGTTTGATTATCAACGTGATATCGCTGCCACTTTTGGCTATGTCCGTGAAGAAGGCAAACCACCAAACTACCCAATTGAACAATTCATGAAGCGTTATTATCGCTCTGCACAGCAGGTTTCTGCCCTGAATGAAATGTTGTTGGCCTATTTTAATGAATCTGTAATTACCCCACGCCTGCCAAACTACGAACGCCAAATTGAAGAAATTAATGAAAATTTTAAATTGGTGGATGGCAAGCTTGCAGTTCAGCACCATAAAATTTTCTCAGAAAAACCAAGTGCGATTTTAGAAATTTTCTATTTACTGGCCAATCGCCCAGAAATTAAAGGGATTCGTGCACGTACTTTACGCTTACTTGCATTGGCCGCAAAGCGTATTGATCAAAGTTTCCGAGATGACCCTGCACATCAAGCCCTTTTTATGGCCATTTTGCGCTCACCACATCGTTTATATAAAACATTAGTGACAATGAAGCGCTTGGGTGTATTAGGCAATTACATTTCTGCATTCGGGCAAATTACAGGTCTCATGCAATATGACCTGTTCCATATTTATACGGTAGATGCTCACACCTTACTGTTGGTGCGTAATTTGAGCCGCTTCAAAGAGCCTGAGTTTGCCAAAGCCTTTCCTGTGGTTAGCTCTGTGTTCCAACGTCTAGTACGTCGTGACATTATTTATTTAGCTGCAATTTTCCACGATATTGCCAAAGGCCGTCGTGGAGATCATAGCGAGCTTGGTGCTGTCGATGCCATCGAATTTTGTCGCAAACACGGGTTTACCGAACGTGAATGCAACTTGGTCGCATGGCTAGTCAAAAATCATTTATTAATGTCTGTCACGGCACAGAAAAAAGATATTTCAGACCCTGACGTAGTCAAAGAATTTGCCGAAAAAATGGGGGATATGGAGCATTTAGATTATCTGTACACTTTAACTGTTGCCGATATTAATGCCACCAACCCTACCCTTTGGAACACTTGGCGCGCATCCTTAATGCGTCAATTGTACACACAGGCAAGGGATGTGATTCGTTCAGGTTTAGGCCGTCCAGTCGATTATCAAATGTTGATTGAAGACACAAAATTTGCAGCCAGTGAAATTTTGGTAAATGATTTTTCACTCAGCGATGTTGAAAAAGTCTGGCAAGAACTGGGCGATGAATACTTCCTGAAAGAATCTGCCGATGAAATTGCATGGCACACCCGCGCAATTTTGGAGCATGGCGATAATCATGCACCATTAGTGCTCATGCGTGCGCACCGAAAATCAGCACAAGATGCAGTACAGATTTTTATTTATACCCAAGATCAACCCAACCTATTTGCCACTACTGTGGCCATTTTAGACCGAATGAATTTGGATGTTCAGGATGCACGGATTATTACCGCGACTAAATCCTTTAGTTTAGATACTTATGTTGTATTAGACCGATTTGGCACACTCCTGACCGATCCTGAGCGTGAAAAAATGGTTATTGATGCACTGATCGATGCACTAAGTCAGTCGGATAAATACCCAGGTTTGATGCAACGTCGTATCCCACGTCAATTACGCCATTTTGATATTGAAAATACTGTTGAAATTACTTTCAATACAGCCCTCAATCAAAACATGGTGGAAATTGCCACACTTGACCACCCGGGGCTTCTCGCCAAAATTGGTGGTCTGTTTATGATGCAGGGCTTAGATATTCACTCTGCCAAAATTGCCACACTTGGTGAGCGTGCAGAAGACATTTTCTTTGTCACCAAAAAAGATGGGCAACCCATGACCCATGCTGAAGCGGATACCTTTGCCTTGCAGCTGAAATCTGCTTTGGATGAAGCCTCTAATCAGGTCTGTGGTCAACACTAACTTCAATTAACGGAACATTCATGAACTCGAGTTTATCTCTCTTGCACCCTTACCCTTTTGAAAAGTTAAACCAACTCTTTCAAGATGTACAACCTGCAAATCTACCGTTAATTCCACTGTCTATTGGTGAACCTAAGCATCCTGCACCTGAATTTGTCAAACAGGCCATTATTGATAATTTTCAGCACTTATCGACCTACCCGAACAGTAAAGGTCTACCTGAATTACGCCAAAGTATTGCCAATTGGCTCACCCAGCGTTTTCATTTAAACCAAGTGAATCCTGAAACTCAAGTTTTGCCTGTTTCAGGTACACGCGAAGCAATTTTTTCATTTGTTCAGGCAGTGATTCAACGTGAAGATGCACCTTATGTGGTCATGCCAAATCCGTTTTATCAAATTTATGAAGGTGCTACTTTACTGGCTGGTGCCAAGCCATATTTCATCAATTGTACCGAAGCCAATGGTTATTTAGGTGATTTTGATGCTGTGCCTGCTGAAGTCTGGGAAAAAACAGCGTTGTTATTTGTGTGTACACCGGGCAATCCAACAGGTGCAGTACTGTCTAAAGCACAATTTAAAAAACTGATTGCATTGTCAGATCAATATAGTTTTGTAATTGCATCCGATGAATGTTATTCAGAGTTATGGTTTGACCAAGCGCCAACTGGTTTACTAGAAGTCTGTGCTGAACTTGGACGCGATGATTACAAAAACTGTATCGTATTTCATTCATTGTCTAAGCGTTCTAATTTACCAGGTATGCGTTCAGGATTTGTTGCAGGTGATGCATCCTTATTAAAACCGTATTTGCAATACCGCACCTATCATGGTGCTGCGATGCCTGTGCAACATCAACTAGCGTCTATTGCTGCATGGGACGATGAGCAACACGTCGAAGATAATCGCATACAATATCGTACCAAATTTGAACTATTCCAAACTGAATTGGGGCATTTGCTTCCATTGAAAAAACCCGATGCAGGTTTTTATTATTGGCTTCAGGTAGAAGATGATGAAAAATTTGCAAAAATGCTCATGGAAAAAGCACACATTAAGGTACTGCCTGGACGTTACTTGTCACGTGATACCGCACAAGGCAATCCAGGGGAAAATCATGTACGCTTGGCATTAGTCGCAGATCTAGCGCAATGCGAACAAGTGATTCAACGTCTGAAAGCGGTTTTATAAAACATACGCTGCACTATAAAATACTACTGCTCTATTTCATAGAGCAATAGTATTTTAAAAATTCAATTAGAATATCAATAATCTACCGTAATCATAATGCGATCTGAATAATCGCCTGCACGAACTCGAGCTGCATTAAAATTTTGTAATTCTGCTTTAATAATATAATGATGTTTAGACTTTTTATGTTGCAGGACATTCTTCTGCCATAACATTCCTGCATCGCCATGCAAGCTGTATTTGACGCGAATATGATTATTCTTCCCCGCATAAGAAAGATGCTGACCTTTCAACATACTCTCACCATTCATATTTAGCATATTTTGACTATCAAACTTAATCGTAAACATACGGTCACATTCCACACTCACACCAGTCGTGCTTGTACTGCCAGAAACTGGCTGCAATCGAATCTGCCCTGCGCCAATGTCTGACATACGGCACATTGCCAAAGTTGCGCTGGAAACCATACTAAAGCCACTAAACAGCAGAATCAGAAATATATTTTTTTGTTGTTTTTTCATAATGCGACCTACTTACAAATTAAGCTGATTGGTGTATTCACCTGATGAATATCTGTGATTTCAAATTCAACCTGACAAGATTGAGTAGCAGAAGTGCTGACCTTTAAATGCTGCTTTCCATTTTTGACCCCATATAAAGTTGCTGTATCTTTACTGCCAATCACGTAAATTTCGTCAGCATTCCCATTCAGGATAATTTGACTACCTTTAGGTAATTTAGCCCCTGCACGATCACGCAGTTCAATTGAAATTGCCTTGGTCTGTATGACAGGAAATTCCACAACATAGCCACGTTTGTTCAACGGCATAATGGTCTTTCTTGCATCTGTGATCTGATCTTCGATATTGAGTTGGTTTTGATCGAAAGATAAATGCTGGTCGCTATAAGCGATTAAATCATTAACAAAGATTTCACCCTTCTGATTGGTTTTTCCTACAAATATATCATTCCGATAAACATCGATATTTGGACTATTTGCAACTTTCACCAAGGAGAATCCATGATCAACAGAACGCGTTAAAGCCACACTACGATCTAACCATGTCACGGCGCCATTCATGGCAAATTGATAACTTTCAGTTTGACCCGTTTGCAAATACTGCAGATTTAAGTCACCAATTTGGGTTTTTAAATGACCATTAACATGCCCCGAAAATTCATTTAGATCATATAAATAGCCTGTACCCACAGAATAGTTAAAACCAGTAGATGCAGGGGTATCTTTAATCAAACTTAGGTAGCTTGAATCGGTATGATTTTGTGTTAAGTAGGCTGTATGTTTGGGACTAAAACGGTAGCTCAGTGCTAAATCAACACGATGATCTTCAGCTTGACTCATATCATGTACATAGCTTAATGACATATTCAGATCATCAAATAGCGTTCTACTTGCACGAATATTCAAGATTTTTTGATCATCAACTTCAGCGTGATTGTGGTATTTTTTTTCAATATAATTGAGTGAGACATTACCCAATATAGGTAATGCAGTCCTAGCGACATAAGCGATATTTTCTTGTTTGGGTAAATACGTATTATTTTGCCCATCCATACCAAGCATACGATATTCAGGACTATAGTGCTGCGATCTTAGCCCTATACTATACAGACCTTGATCTCTTTTAAATTCAGTACTAACACTGTATCCCTGACCAAAACTAGAATCACTAAAGACTGAATTAAGCTCAAACAGCCCTATAGAATTAAGATATTGCGTCCACAGCATGCCCACACTACTTAAATCACGGCTATAGTCAATGACGCCACCCAAAGAAAGCTTTTCTGTCACCCCTCTACGCAAATAGCCAGAAACAAACCAATCACGGTAATCATCACTTTCTTCGCTATAGTTATAACGTAATTTTCCTGTCGCAATACTATAATTACTCAGTCCTTTTTTTAGTAATCTTTCATTTACAAAGATCGAAATTGTTTGAACTGTGCGATTACCAAGTACATCTTGCACCACTAATTCAGCATTACCCATGCCATTAAAATTGATACCACTATCAATTAAAAACTCACCCGGATTGACAGTCGTGTTGTAAACCTTATTACCATTAATAATTAAATCAACACTTGAGGGAACCAAAGCACTTCCACGCAGTGCAGGTGTATTCCAATAAACAAAGTCTTGTCTAGAGCTGTAATTTGTCCCCCATTTTACCCCCCCAAAGTAATAGGGCTGACCTACGCCTGAATAAGGACTAACGGCATCACCCAATTGTAAACTGGTAAATTTTTTTGGAAACTCAAATGTTATATTCGTGCTTAAACGTGTTTGAGTGAACTTATCATTTTCTGTATGATTAGAATAGTTTTCAAATAAATGTGTATGCGTCAATAAAGCATTACGCCAAAAAATACCAAAATCTGTCATGGCACTACTACGCTGAAAATTTTTACTCTTTTCAGAAAATAATTCATAATCAATAAAACCGCCCAAGCCCGGCAATTGTGGCTGCTTTCCATTATTTATATTATTTATGTATTGGTTTTTCATATACATTGAACCAATATTTAATTTAATAATTTGTGCATCTTCATCTGAATCAATAATTATATTTTTTGCATCTAATAAACATAGCTTAGAATTATCATCAAACTTTTCAAACTTGGAAATATCAAAAATATCGGTATTTAGAGAACTACATTCAATATATTTATTATTGTGCATAACAGTTAAAATAATATCTTTATGCTGATCTACACCATTAATCCACAAACCCCAAATACTCTCATCTGCTTGTTCATTTAATTTTTCATTTGCATGAGTATACGGAATATATAAACTTGAAAGATAAATAGCAAGCATTGCAGATATTGATTTCTTAAACATCGGTTTTACATCTCTTGAACATCAAAAGACATAGATGGACGATCTGAAATTGGTGCAATGTTAATCTTTAATTCTTTAATTTTTTGCGGATTAAATTTACCTAAATTAATTTTTGTTTCACGCTGAGGTAAAATATATTTAAGTACATTAACATCCTTTACAACTTTTTTACTTTTATCTTGAATAGAAAAGTTGGTTAACTGAAAATGGGCTGTACCATTATTTATAGCAACTAAAATTGATTCGTTTTTATTGTTTTTAGTTAGATTAAACACCATATCTGGTTTGAAACCATTGCCAACAAATACTGGGAGACTAAAATTTAAAGCAATATTTACACCTGTTTGGTTTAATAAAGATGGAATTTCAACAAATCTAACTCTCCAACTTTCTTGTTTTTTCAACTGCATAGATTCTATATTCTGTTTAAAACCAAAACGAACTGTACGGCTTGCATCTGGTTTTAAAACAAAATTTTCAGGATTAACAATTAAAGTATGGTCTGGTGTAAGTACATCTTCCCCATTTTGATCTTGTTCCCATTTTAGAACTTCAATCTCATAGGTACGTTCAGATGTTTCACCCATTGAATTAATTACTGCGGTTGTGCTTGACTGTCCACGCTCACCAGTGATGTAGAGCTGTACAGGTGAAATGGTAATATCTGCCCATACAGGCGCATAAAAAGAACATAAAGATAAAGCCAATACAACTTGAATTTTTTTTCTTAAAAAAAACACGAGAACACCCTATTCGATATACTTTGAGTCAAATAAACAGCTTTAATTTCCACTAATAACACGGCAATTTTAGAAATCTTAAAATACTTCTATCAGCGATGTATCATCATTATATTTATTTAGCTCAGCAAACAAATACCTATTTTTAGGGATATTCACAGATTAACTTTTTAAATATTCTGCCATCTCAATTATTAAATGCGTAGGACGCAACATGAAAATCAAACAAATATCTATGGGGTTACTTGCTTTAACAGCGTGTGCATTCACTCAAGCTGAAACAGCTACAGGTTCAATTGAAATTTCACTAAATGTACCTAAACTATGTACAATTTCTATTCCAAACAAAGTAGTAAACCTTAACCCAAATGGTTCTGCTAGTAATACTAGCTATAGTGTTACTTGTAATACACCTTATACAATTACAAACAAATCTGCTAACTACAACAACTTCCAATCAAATGTAGTTCATACAGTTGATAAGAATGTGCAATTAAAAACATTAATTACTACCACTGGTCCAAATAATGTAAATGTACCAATTCAATACGCAACTGGCCCTGAATTCAAAGGTCAATCTGTAGATACCTTTAAATTAAATGTTAAGCTTGCAGAAGCAGTAAAAGCAACACAATTGGCTGGTATTTATAAAGACACTTATACGATTGATGTAAAATATTAATCCGTAGTGCAACAAAGAAATGCTTAGGCATTTCTTTGTTTTTAATATTTTCATAATAAATAATTTAAATATGAATTTTACAACAACTTAATCTTATTAATATTCAAAAAAGACCTCGAAAGGTCTTTCTATCTAATACATATTTTTAATATTATTAATTAGCCCAAAGCTTTTTCAATTTCCGTCTGCAAATCTTCAGGTTTAGTTGTCGGAGCAAAACGGTTTAAGACTTTGCCATCTTTGCCAATTAAAAACTTGGTAAAGTTCCATTTAATTCCATTGCCTAAAATCCCCTTACTGTTATTGGTTAAATAACGGAAAATTGCATGTGCTTCTGGGCCTTTCACATCAATTTTACTAAACATGGGAAAACTGACCCCATAGTTTTTTTGACAAAAACTCCCTATTTGCTCATTGGAGCCAGGGTCTTGCCCGCCAAATTGATTGCATGGAAAACCTAATACCTCAAGACCACGGTCTTTATATTGTTGATACAATTTTTCCAAACCCGCAAATTGTGGGGTAAAACCACATTTGCTGGCTGTATTCACAATCAATAGCACCTTGCCTTCATAATCACTAAAAGCTTTATTTTCTCCGTCTAATAATTCAGCTTCAAACTGATAAATGCTAGTCATGGATAATTTCCCTCATCATTTTTTTCTTGTGTTTTAAGTTCTAATGAAGCTGAGTTGACGCAATAACGCAATCCTGTCGGTTGTGGCCCATCGTCAAAAACATGCCCTAAATGTGCGTCACAATGATGACAAACAATCTCTGTACGTTGCATACCATGTGAACTGTCATGGTGCTCTTCAACTACTCCAGGCTGAATTGGACGATAGAAACTAGGCCAACCACTGCCACTGTCATATTTTGTTTCAGATGAGAATAACGCTGTTCCACAACAACGGCAGCTATACACACCCTCTTGTTTAGTATTCCAATATTTCCCCGTGAACGCAGGCTCTGTCCCTTTTTGTCGTGTAATCCGAAACTCCTCTGGTGATAACTCTCTTTGCCATTCTCGGTCTGTTTTATTGAGTTTTCCCATCACTAACTCCTTTAAATCTTTGACATTCAGTGTCATGCTTCAGTACTTCCATATTTACGCTAGAGCTTGCAAAATATCTAGCTAAATTTCAGCATAGATTGTGATATTTCAGTAATCTATATTTTGTTTATCTTAAAATCATTGGATGGAACTATGTCCGTACTTGGTAACACGACTCCACGCGAAATAAAAAAATCATCAAAACTCGAGCATGTATGCTACGACATTCGCGGACCTGTGTTACGAGCGGCCAATGAAATGGAAGAGGCCGGTCATAAAATTATTAAACTGAATATTGGCAACCCCGCCCCATTCGGTTTTGAAGCTCCACAGGAAATTATTAATGATGTTGCATTGAACTTACCCAATGCAATTGGTTATACCGACTCTAAAGGGATTTTTCCTGCGCGTAAGGCCATTTGTCAGTACTATCAGCAAAAAGGCATTTTTGATATGCACGTGAATGACGTGTATATCGGCAATGGTGTGTCTGAACTGATTGTTATGGCGATGCAAGGTTTATTGGATGATGGCGATGAAATGCTGGTGCCAATGCCTGACTATCCATTATGGACAGCTGCGGTGAATTTGTCGGGTGGTACTGCTATTCACTATAAATGTGATGAAGAAAACCACTGGTACCCAGACATTGCCGACATGGAAAGCAAAATCACGCCAAATACACGTGGTATTGTCATCATTAACCCGAACAACCCAACAGGTGCGGTTTATCCGCGTCATGTTTTAGAACAAATTGTTGCACTGGCTAAAAAATATGACCTGATTTTATTTGCCGATGAAATTTACGACAAAATCATTTATGACGGTATTGAGCACGTTGCTGTAGCTGCACTGGCAGGTGATCAGCTCTGTATTTCATTCAACGGTTTGTCTAAATCATATCGTATTGCAGGCTTCCGATCAGGCTGGATGGCCATTACAGGCAATAAATCACGTGCCGCAGACTACATTGAAGGCTTGGACATGCTTGCTTCCATGCGTCTGTGTGCCAACCACCAGGCACAATATGCGATACAAACAGCATTGGGTGGTTATCAATCTATCAATGACTTGATCCGTCCAGGTGGTCGTTTATATGAACAGCGCAACATTGCTTGGGAAATGCTAAATGAAATTCCAGGCGTGTCATGTGTGAAACCTGAAGGTGCGATGTACTGCTTCCCAAGATTAGATCCAAACGTCTATCCGATTGAAGATGACGAAAAATTAATGTTGGATTTACTAAAAGCCGAAAAAGTACTGTTAGTGCAAGGTACAGGTTTTAACTGGCCTACACCAGACCATTTCCGTGTTGTGTTCTTACCTGCAGAAAATGAATTACGTGAAGCAATGACGCGTTTAGGCCGTTTCTTAGCAAAAATTCGCTAAGTCGCTTAAATAATTGTTTAAAAAATGCCGTGTTGATCACGGCATTTTTTATGTTCTTAAATGAGTATTACGACCTGATTCACAATCAGAATGAAACAAATATGGCTTATGCTGCCAACATAAAAGCTAAGCTTTTACTCCCTAGCGAAAGCATGCTGTAATAGCAACAAGCGATTAAAATTTTAGGAATTGAGCATGCACTACCAAGTTCATCTTATTGATGCGCAAAAACCTTCACAAAATTATATTTGGTTGCTTGAACATTGTGACAGTAAACAAGTGGTAGTAGTCGATCCTACCGATGCCAAACCCGTTGAAGATTTTTGCCAAAGCCATGGCTTAGAGATTGCACAAATTTGGCTGACACATTGGCATCAAGACCATATTGGCGGTGTACCTGAACTCATTGCAGAACGCAACTTGCCAGTTTATGGCCCACGCGATGAACTGAGTAAGATTCCTTTTATCACCCACCCTTTACAACATCAAGATAAAGTACAGTTTTATGATTTATCTGTAGATGTCATTGCCGTGCCTGGACACACCCTTGGACATATTGTGTATTTTATAGATGATCTAGATGTCTTGTTTTGCGGCGACACCTTATTTGCAATGGGGTGTGGACGTGTTTTTGAAGGTACACATCAGCAAATGTACCAATCGCTCAATCGTTTAGCTGCTTTACCACCACGAACCCAAGTGTATTGCACCCACGAATACACCCTTGCCAATGCAAAATTTGCGCTGCATGTAGAACCTGAAAATTTGGCAATTCAGGAGCGTTATCAACATATTGAAAACTTGCGTATGTTGAATCAACCGACTTTGCCAAGCAGTATTGAATTGGAACTCGAAACCAATCCATTTTTAAGAGCAGAAAGCGTCCAAGAGTTTCAAAAATTACGTGAATTGAAAGATAATTTTTAAATGGATTTATAAGTCATCTCGATGTTCAATTACACAACACAGATTGCTTATAAAATTTGATGGCTTGCCGCGAACTCATCCAACTGGGTTTGCGTTACCACACGTAAGGCCTGCATTTCATCCACGCGTACTAATAATAAATTTGACAATGCAGGCTGATAACGGCGTGCACTGCCAAAAGGCGTATAAGCCACTTTTGATTGTGAAGAAAACAACAGCCAGTCTTCATGACCGAGCATCACGGCTACAGCCTCTTGCCCCTGTACACGCATATTTTCAACCATACTCATCACTTGCTGTTCAATACTGGGCACTGTCATATTATTCAAATTTAAAATTTCAATCAGGCACCAGTATAAACAAATCCCCACTTATTTACTGCTGCTGCAATGGCTTGCTGTATAAAATCTAACTCTGTACACGACAAAAATAGATAACTCATTGAAATAATGTCACAATAATTGTTTTCTAACGACGAATACTATGACACATCTCAATGAGTTATATCTTATCTTAAACAAATCTCTAAAATGGAACAAGTCACATTTAAAGTGCTTTGCGCTCATCATGATTGTGATTATTTTAAAGCAAACATGTAATCTTTCTTCTACATCTAAAGCCTTGCCCATCAAGTGCTTACCACAATCATTTTATCGACGTATGCAGCGCTTCTTTGCAGGTCAGTATTTTGATTATCGTCAAATTTCTCAGTTGATTTTCAATATGTTTTCATTCGACCAAGTGCAACTGACTTTAGATAGAACCAATTGGAAATAGGGAAAACGAAATATTAATATCCTGATGCTCGCAATCGTTTATCGTGGAATAGCGATACCTATCCTTTGGACATTGCTTAATAAACGTGGAAATTCAGATACAAAAGAGCGTATTGCTTTGATTCAACGCTTTATAGCCATTTTTGGTAAAGACCGTATTGTGAATGTGTTCGCAGACAGAGAGTTTATCGGTGAGCAGTGGTTTACATGGTTAATTGAACAAGACATCAACTTCTGCATTCGTGTTAAAAAAACTTCATTGTCACCAATCATTTAGGAAAGAATCATAAAATTAGTGATTTATTTCGCCATCTTAAAGTTGGTCAAATTGAATGTCGTAAACGACGGATTTTGGTTGGTCGGGTGAAACTATATATAAGTGCACTACAGTTAGAAAATGGAGAGCTTTTACTCGTCGTTTCTCCTCAGTTTAATGCCAATGCTATTCAGGATTATGCATTACGCTGGGAAATTGAAACCTTATTCAGTTGTCTCAAAGGACGCGGGTTTAATCTTGAAAATACGCGCTTGACAGACCCTAGACGAGTGAAAAAATTGATTGCGGTGTTAGCTATAAGCTTCTGTTGGTGTTACTTAACGGGTGAATGGCAACATAATCAAAAAAAAGCGATAAAAATAAAGAAGCATGGACGACTCTCAATGAGTTTATTTCGCTATGGTTTAGACTATGTTCAAATGGCGATTCAGCGTTTAATTGGTTTTGGGAAAAAAGAAGAGTTTAAGGAAATTTTGGCAATTTTAAGAAAGCAGAATCCTGATAGGATAAGGGTTCTGTGAAATTTGTCGTGTACAGAGAAAATCTAATTTCTTATTTTGCCCGTGTTAGTACTTTTAGAACGCCTATCGTTTTGGATAGCGTTAATTACTAACATGAGTAGCACAAAAATAAATGCAAATAATTAACAAAATATTTCCAAGTCATATCTTGGTCAAAAATTTAGGTATTGTATCAACCACCAACTCAAAAATTAATTACTTCAATATCAATTAATTAAAATTCATCATTTTTCATAATCCTTTCCAAACAATGAACTTCGTATTTATTTTGCACAAAGCTTTCTAAAAATATCTGCAGAAATACATTTTTGCCCTTTAAAAATTCACGCAATATCCCTATTAATAAATAAATGGATATAGAGGAGTTCTCTCGTGAAAAAGGTTGTGAAAGCAAAAAATTTAATTGCGTTTCGTATTTGGTTAGAAAAGTTAGGTTATTCAGTTAAAAACTTAGCAGATGGACACGGTTTTACTTTTAGTTTTCAAAAAGAGTACGGTTTGGTGACCTGTGAACTTTCAGGTAACGCTTTGGCCATGAAATTAGGCGAGGAGTTTGAAGATCACTTAAAAGCTTAATTAAAGCAATAACGGTTGAACTTGATAGGATGCAAAAATTAGAATTTAAACAGATTTAATCAACTCATTTCACTCAATGATCTTGCCCATAACATGCTTATGGGCTTTTTTTATACTTATATGCCCTTTTGCCCTTGTGATGGACTCAAAAAATTTAAGGCAATAAAAAAGCAAGGTCAATGCCTTGCTCTTTAATTTATGGTGGGGACGGAGAGACTCGAACTCTCACACCTCGCGGCGCTGGAACCTAAATCCAGTGCGTCTACCAATTTCGCCACGTCCCCAACATCAGGTACCAACTTAGTGTTGGATTTAATTTGGCAGAGGATCAAGGATTCGAACCTTGACGAACGGTTTTGGAGACCGTCATGCTACCATTACACCAATCCTCTGTAACCTAAAATCAAGTGTACTTGATATTTAAGTGGTGGGGACGGAGAGACTCGAACTCTCACACCTCGCGGCGCTGGAACCTAAATCCAGTGCGTCTACCAATTTCGCCACGTCCCCGATGGCTGTGTATATTATAGAGATCACTTCCTCATGACAAGCCTTTTTTATAAAAAAGCATAATGACTGTTTAAATAAAAAACAAAAAATTGTTTTTTGTTTTTTTCTTAAACATATTCAGCCACTAAGCCATAATTTTAACGCTGAAATATTGGCGCAACGTTGTGAATATTGCTTAGCAAGCATTGCCTTGAGTAAAGGGTAAAAGGCAGTTATGTGCTCAGCTTTATCTAAATTGAATCTTTGACAATGTAAATATGCCCAATCTTGGTAACTACTGGCTTGTAAGCGTTGCTGTGTCAGCCATTCGTAAAAAATTATGCCCAAGGCATAAATATCACTTTGCCTAGTTTTAGGCTGCCCCTGAAATAACTCAGGTGCCATATAACGTGGCGTTGCGGTTAGATGCTGCTGTGGGTTATTCGTAATATGCCGTGCTTGCTCGAAATCCAATAGTTTGATTTTCCCATCAAACTGCACAATATGTTCAGCTTTTAAATCGGCATGAATCCAACCCAAAAGATGTAACCGCTCTACCGCATCAAGCACCTGCCATAATATCGCTTTGATTTCATCAAGATGCTTAGGTAGGCCATCCATCTGCAATACAGACATTGCTTCAGGCAAAATTAACGCCTGCGTGTACTCTTGTTGCTGAATATGAATAGGCTCTTGATCCATCAGCACGCACGGCAGTAAAAAAGCATGTTTTAAATGTTGCTTTTGCTGATAAAACCGATATTCACGCCTAAAACCTTCTTCAACAGTAGGATGACTCCCCTGTTGCTGAGCTTTCAGCCAATAAAACTGGTTTTGATATTCAAAACGATATAAATGCCGTCCATACAATAAACTTTGAGGTTTACTGCGTAATTCAAACTGTGCAATATCGGCAAGTTGAAAATTAAACAACACTTGCGCCAGTACGTTTCTGCTCCTTAAAATGTAGTCAAACATAGTCAAGGACTAATTCGCACTCTGTTAATGTCTTGTTGCCAAGCGTGTAACTAGA
>NZ_JAAZQW010000036.1:0-21421 GCF_012371415.1 Acinetobacter sp. A3 | reverse complement strand
TTTTGCAGAAATCATCCAAAATACAAAATAATTCGGTAATATGATCCATTGAGAAGCCTTGTTTTATAACATTTTGTATTGAGAACCAATATGTTACAAAAACAGGGCTTTTTTTCTACTCTTTTTTTATATCGAACTCAGGTTAAGTAAAAATATGCTACAAGCAGCCGCCTGCTTTAATCAGCTATTTTTCATTGTTCGGTTGATGCTCAAGCTCTTTAATCAAGAAATAGTTTAAAAATGTCCGAATCACGGCAATGATACCTAGTTTAATCAGGCTGTCTAAATCGGGATCGACTGTTGTCGCCAGAATATCTGCAGCCAATTGAAACTCTAAAGCGGTTGCCAACCAATCTCCAAAGCAATATCGCGCAGTGCGGCCTGATTTTAACTGGATCAACACAATTAAGGTTTTAATTAAACCAATAACCACACACACCACAGAGATAAACTCTAGGGAAAGTTGCAGAAAATGCACCCAAGTGATCAGTAGTTCTCTTAAATACATCACATCCAGCATTTAAAATCTCCTGCAAAGAGCTTCTCTTAGGCATTAAGCATTCAATTTAGTGTCATTTTTTTAATTATTTACACCATCATAGCTTTAAATGCTGGGGGTAAAAAGACCAAAGTGATTTGAACAATCGCTTGTGACGAATAGGAGACTAAAATAATATTCAAAGTGATATTTTTTAACAGTATGCAGTAAATATGAGAAAATAAAAAAAGCACTAAGTTACTAAAACTTAATGCTAATTTTTATAGTTGGCTAGAGAGTAATTGCGGGAAAGTGAAACTACTTTCCAATACAGAACGATCCAAAAATCCTACCCAATAAATCATCGGCAGAGAAATCACCTGTAATTTCACCCAATGCATTTTGCGCCAAACGTAAAGACTCCGCTACCAACTCACCTGCATGATAGACCACCAACTGCTCACGTGCTTCTGCCAAATACTGCTGAGTGCGCTTCATTGCGTCTAAATGGCGGGTACGTGCAATAAAGGTATCTTCTTCAGGCTGAAATCCTGCATGCGCTGTAATCGCTTCTATGAGCGACTGAACACCTGTTTCCTGTTTAGCCGACACCGTAATATGCCTAAAGCCATTAAAATCTGAAATTTCAGCGGCGACTCCAGTTAAATCACATTTATTGCCAATCAACATTAAACGCTTTGGCTCAATATGCTGAGCAAAATAGTGTTGTGCCAATTGCAGTGGATCTTCATGCTGGCTTAAATCATAAACCAATAGCAATAAATCTGCCTGTTCAATTTCTTTAATGGCACGGCGGATACCCTCTTTTTCAACAATATCGCCTGTTTCACGTAAACCAGCGGTATCGGTCAAAGTAATAGGTAAACCATTTAAGCTGATCTTTTCATGCAATACGTCACGTGTAGTACCCGCAATATCCGTCACAATGGCACGTTCAATTCCTGCCAGTGCATTCAGCAAAGATGATTTACCTGCATTCGGTTTACCTGCAATCACCACCTGCAAACCTTCACGCAACAATTGCCCTTGACGTGCAGACTGCTGCACGGCACTCACCGAAGCAGCAACATCATCCAGCAAATTTAAAATTTTCCCATCGGCTAGAAAATCAATTTCCTCTTCGGGAAAATCAATGGCAGCTTCTACGTGCAGGCGCAAATGAATTAATTTTTCCAGCACGGTATTCACTTTCGTGGAAAATGCCCCCTGCAAAGAACGTACAGCAGAACGCGCTGCAGCTTGTGAAGTGGCATCAATTAAATCGGCTATCGCTTCAGCCTGTACCAAATCCAGTTTGCCATTTTCAAAGGCACGCATGGAAAATTCACCCGCTTTAGCAGCCGTTGCCCCTAGCTCAAGCAAACGTGCAAGCAGGGCATTTTGAATGACAGGGCCACCATGCCCCTGTAATTCCACCACATCCTCACCAGTAAATGAGTTTGGATTAGGAAAGCAAATCACCAAGCCTTCATCCATGACCTCACCTGCCGCATCATAGAACTGCCTAAAGCCTGCATAACGTGCTTTAGGCAAGGTTTTTTCGGTCAAAGCCTCAGCTATGGCATAGGATTTTGGGCCAGACAGGCGGATTACCCCCACACCACCACGGCCAGGCGGAGTCGCAATTGCTGCAATGGTGCTGCGGTTATACATAAATTCACCTAGAACTTTAAAAGATATGCAAAGAAAAATCCGCCTAAGATTACCATCTTAAGCGGATTTATTCAGCTGCTCAGCCACACTTAATTGGCTGGAGTTGCCTGCTCACGTTTGGCACGGTCTTTCTCAACACTTTTGTTGATCAAGCTTTGCTGTAAAATCGTAATCAAGTTGTTGACAATCCAGTACAGAACCAAGCCTGCAGGGAAGAACAATAAGAATACGGTGAACACAACAGGCATCACACGGAAGATTTTAGCCTGCATTGGATCAGTCGGTTGTGGATTCAACATTTGTTGAACATACATGGTCACACCCATCAATAATGGCAGGATAAACCAAGGATCCATTGCCGATAAGTCCTGAATCCAACCTAACCATGGCGCATGACGGAGCTCTACCGATTCCATCAATACCCAATACAAAGCAAGGAAAATTGGCATTTGCAGTAACAATGGCAAGCAACCAGACAATGGGTTGACCTGTTCACGCTTGTACAGCGCCATCATTTCTTGCGAGAAACGCATACGGTCTTCGCCAAACTCTTCTTTCATGCGCTGCATTTCAGGTGCAATCACACGCATTTTCGCCATAGAGCGATAGCTCTTAGACGACAACGGCCACAGAATCAGTTTCACTAAAATAGTCAATAGAATAATCGACCAGCCCCAGTTCCCAACTAAACCATGGAAGAATTGCAAGCCAACGAACAATAGCTTAGCAATTGGCCATAACCAGCCATAATCCACAGTTTGGTTCAAACCAGTCGCTAAATCTTTCAATTCAGACTGAATTTTTGGGCCAGAATAGAACGTCGCATCGACTTCAGCCACCGTACCAGCAGGTACGTTAATGGTTGGAGAAGTAAAACCAATGATGTTCATTTCATCGGTAGACTTACGTGATTCCAGTTTCGCAGCGTACGGTTGACCATCGGCTTGTGTCAGTTTTAATTGACCAGGCACCCATGCACTCACGAAATAGTGCTGTACCACAGCCACCCAACCGCCTGTTGCATCAACACTCAGTTTTTCTTCATTGAAGTTGTCAAATTTCAGCTTGTTGTAGTGCTCATCAGGCGTACCCCATGCACCACCCAGGAACGTTCCCAAAGTAAAAATACCTTGGTCTGACTTACCAGGATCATCTGAATTGTCACGTTTGATCTGACCAAACATCTGACCTTGCCAGTTTTGCTTGCTGCGGTTAATCACTTTGTGATTGACCAATACAGGGTATTCACCCGCAGTAAAACTAAAGGTCTTGATGATTTCAACGCCATCTGCAGTTTTATACACCATTGGTACAGTTAAAGTTTTAACTGTTTCACCGGCTTTATTTTTGCTGGCTTTGGCATCGGCTAAGCTATAGTTTGATTTTTCAATTTCATAGCTTGGACGACCATTACGACTACTGTCTGGACCATTCAACCCGATTAACCCAGATTGCGCGACATAAGTGCGCTTAGCGTCGCTTTCCAGCATCACGAAAGGATCGTCACTGTCTTTATTCTTGTCATGATTGAGTAATTCAACACGAACAATATCACCACCTTTAGGATTAATCCAAAGATGATAAAGGTCAGTTTGTACTGAAATAAGCTGCTGACTTACAGGTGCTGTGGCATCGGTTGTTTGCTGTGCAGGAATATTTGCTTGCGGTACATCAGAAGCTGCTGTAGCCGTTTGGCCATTCGGCAAATCTGCAGACACTTCATGTGAAACAACGGCAGTTTGTTGCTGCGGTGCTGTTTCAGCATTTCCATAATCTTTTTGCCACGCCAAAATGAGCAAATATGCGACGACAAACATGGCCCCGAGAATTGCAAACCTGGCCCATTGTTGCATATCTATTACCCCAAGTGGTTAGAGTGATTTTTGGTTCAATAAACGATCACGAAAGGGTACAGTAATGTGATGCGTTTGAGAATCTATTTGCTGAAATGAAATAAAACGAATGACTTTTGGCGGCACTGGGTCATAACCTGAACCACCCCACGGATGACAACGACAAATACGTTTTGTAGCCAGCCACACACCACCCACAGCACCATGGCTATGCACTGCTTCCAAAGCATATTGAGAACAAGTTGGAATATAACGACAGCGCGGGCCCAATAACGGACTAATCGCGATCTGATAGAAACGTATCAACCAATGCAGTAAACGTACCATTGGCCATCTCTACTTTTGTGGGGAGGGAGCTATTTTTGAATGCTTTTTGGCAAGACGTTGCAACTTTTGCCAAGCAAATTGTAATTGCTGATGCAATTCCGCATTAGATACAGTGTCAATTCCAACTTTGGGCATTACCACAATATCCAAGTCATTTAATTGCTGTTGATGCAAGCGAAAGCTTTCGCGAGCAAGTCGTTTTACTCGATTTCGTTCGTGTGCACGACGCACTTTCTTTTTTGCAACGACAAGACCCAAACGGCTATTTGGCAGTTCGGAATGTTTTGCAAGAAATAAGAAATGGGGTTGATGCACTTTAAAAAGCGCACCATCAAACACACCTTTATAATCGGCAGCACAGCGTAATCTCAACTCTGTGCTGAAGCCATAAAGTGTTGTCATAACACCCAAAAGTCGGTTCAGCGTGACTGTATTAAACAGTTAAGCTGTGACGACCTTTTGCACGACGGCGAGCTAATACTTGACGACCAGCTTTAGTAGCCATACGAGCACGGAAACCATGAACGCGCTTACGCTTTAATTCAGATGGTTGAAATGTACGTTTCATATCGAAACTCCAAAAATGATCTTTCTATAAAGGTCCGCGATTTTAGTGCTCATTGCTTGAGCTGTCAATGAAAAACACGTTTTCTTATTAAATAAGCCTTAATTTTTCATTCAACTTACTTTTGCCAGCGTGTTCAGTTTTTTTGGTAATTTTAAAATATACACAAGATAAATATTTGTTTATGTTTGACTAATAAGTTATTAACAGTATTATTCACATAATTATCCACAAGTTTATTCGCTTTTAATTTATGGCTGTTGTTTTGAATTTAAATTTAAACCATAGCTGAATTATCCACAGCAGCTTGCGCTCTTATAAATAAATTCAAATTTATAAATTTAAATTTATTACTATTAGGGCAGCATTTTTCTGTGGGAAAGCCACTTTTTATATAATAAAACAATGAGATGTATTGTGGATATCTGTGTTTTTATAATTTTAATACTTTGTGGATAACTTTATGTTATATTTTATCCACATCTTGCGGATAAGCTTATCCACACCACGATATAAATTTAAATTCAGGTTTGATGATTTCTTTTTTGAGCAATTTTGCTGATTTTGTCATGACAGATGTGGATAACTTGGTTAGAATGGCGACCCGCTCAGGCGGTCTAGGTAAGTTTTAAATTTAAAATGGATTGAATAGGGGTTTCACATGCTTTGGACGGACTGCTTAAATCGCTTGCGACAAGAGCTCTCTGGAAATGTCTTTACAATGTGGATTCGCCCATTGGTGGCAGAAGAAGTTGAAGATACATTAAAACTTTATGCGCCTAATCCTTATTGGACACGCTACATTCAAGAGCATCATCTTGAGTTAATTGCTATTTTGGCCGAACAACTGTCTGAAGGACGGGTGCGTAAGGTTGAAATTTTGGTCGATTCACGTCCAGGTGCAATTTTATCTGCCAGTGAACAACCTGCTACAACTACAGCTGCGCTGGAATCTGCGCCTGTGCCTATTGCAAAACCTAAGCGCGAAAAAGAAGAGTCTTCTGCAAAGAGTCGTAAACGCCAGTTAAATCCGTTATTCACCTTTTCTTTGTTTGTAGAAGGTCGTTCTAACCAAATGGCTGCGGAAACCTGTCGCAAGGTTTTGACCCAGTTGGGGGCATCTCAGCATAACCCGTTATTTTTGTATGGCCCTACAGGTTTGGGTAAGACCCACTTAATGCAAGCAGTGGGTAATGCTTTGTTGCAAGCCAAACCCAATGCTCGGGTCATGTATATGACTGCAGAAAGTTTTGTGCAGGACTTTGTCAGCTCTTTGCAGCAAGGTAAAGTTGAAGAATTCAAGAAAAACTGTCGTTCTTTAGATTTATTGTTGGTCGATGACATCCATTTACTGGCTGGTAAAGAAGCCAGTTTGGTCGAGTTTTTCTATACTTTTAACGCATTACTCGATGAATCTAAACAGATTATTTTAACCTCAGACCGTTATCCAAAAGAATTAACTGAATTGGATGCTCGTTTGGTGTCACGTTTTTCTTGGGGCTTGTCTGTAGGGGTTGAACCACCCGATATTGAAACCCGTATTGAAATTTTATTAAAGAAAGCCGAAAGCAGTGCAGTAGATTTACCACGTAATTGTGCTTTATTTATTGCTCAACAGGTGGTGGCGAATGTTCGTGAATTAGAGGGCGCCTTGAATAAAGTCGTCGCCATTTCACGTTTTAAAGGCACACCTATTGATCTAGATGTGGTTCGTGAATCTTTAAAAGACGTTTTAGCAATTCGTGCGCGTACCATCAGCACAGAAAATATTCAGCGTGTGGTGAGTGAGTATTTCCGTATTCCTTTAAAAGAATTGGTGGGGCCAAAACGTACACGTATTTATGCACGTCCACGTCAGTTGGCGATGGGCTTAGCGCGTGAACTCACAGGTGATAGTTTCCCAGAAATTGGTATGGCATTTGGTGGGCGTGATCACAGTACCGTGATGCATGCCTGCGAAAAAGTACAAAGCCTGCGTGAAGAAGATCCGATCTTTAACGAAGACTATAAAAACTTGCAACGCTTGTTGCAAAGTTGACCGAATTTGCTCAAATTCTGTTCTTGCCATGCGGCAGCTTTTGCCGCATAGTACACTGCTAAAAAATCTATTTTATTCTCCAATCTTCAGTTGTTAGAGGAATGCACCGTGCGTTTAAAAATCGCGAAAGAAAGCTTACTGAATGTTCTGTCACATGTCGTAGGAGCGGTTGAACGTCGCCATACCTTAAATATTTTATCTAATGTCAAAGTACAGGTGACAGAGCAAGCGCTCACTATTACAGGTTCAGACTTAGAAGTTGAATTGGTGGCTAGTACTCAATTGGCAGAAGGTGCATGTTTGCAAGCAGGGGAAACCACAGTACCTGCACGTAAACTCATGGATATTTGTAAATCTTTGCCAAGCGCAGCTTTAATTGATTTACAAATCACTGAAGATCAGCGTTGTATTTTAAAATCAGGCAATAGCCGCTTTGTATTGGGCACTTTGCCTGCAGAAGATTATCCGTTATTGGCCACTGAAAATGCTCAGGGCACGCAAGTGACAGTGACCGAGCGTGAATTAAAACGCCTGTTTGAAAAAACTGCGTTTGCCATGGCGGTGCAAGATGTTCGTTTTTATTTAACAGGTACTTTGCTAGAAATTGACGAAAATCAATTACGTGCAGTAACTACTGATGGTCACCGTTTGGCTTTATGTGAAACGGTGGCATCTTCTACGGCTACGCAGTTAATTCAAGCAATTGTGCCGCGTAAGGCAGTGGCTGAATTGCAACGTTTACTTAGCATTGAAGATGAGCAATTGGCGTTGTTAATTGGTCGTGAATTGTTAAACGTAACCATTCGTACCCCAAGCCGTGACAAAGAACAAGCGGATATTACCGTGCGTTTCACCACAAAACTGATTGATGGTAAATTCCCAGATTATCGTCGTGTGATTCCTCGTGGTGGCGACAAAAACGTGCTGATTGCACATGATGTTTTTAAACAGTCTTTACAGCGTGTTGCGATTTTAAGTAATGAAAAATTACGTGGCGTATTTCTGAACTTTAGTGCAGACACTTTGCAGTTACGCGCCAATAACCCAGAACAAGATGAAGCCATTGAAGATTTAGCGATTCAATATGCTGACTCACCGTTAGAAATGTCTTTTAACGCGCAATATTTATTAGATGTTTTGGGCGCATTAGATGGTGATGATGTTTCTATGACCATGACTGAAGCCAATCAGTCAGTATTGGTACAAGACCCAGCGCATCAAGATCAAACTTATGTTGTAATGCCAATGCGTGTTTAAGCGAGTCGTGTATTCAAAAAAATAATTTAGCTGAATCATGCATATTACGCGTTTACATATAGAGCGTGTTCGGAACTTAAAAGCGGTTGCACTTCATGAGTTGCAGCCGTTTAATGTCTTTTATGGGCAAAATGGCTCAGGAAAAACTTCTATTTTAGAGGCGGTTCATTTACTTGCCACAGGCCGCTCTTTTCGTACCCATATTCCAAAAAATTATATTCAGAACAGCAGCCAAGATGCGATTGTATTTGCCCAGTCTTTGACAGAAAAAATTGGTATGCAAAAAATGGCTTCAGGTGAGCAGTTGATTAAAGTCAATGGTGACCCTGTTGCAACCCAAGGTCAGCTGGCTAAGATTTTACCTTTGCAATTGATTGATCCACTCAGTACCGAAATTATTGACCATGGGGCCAAACCACGGCGTCAGTTGCTGGACTGGTTGATGTTCCACGTGGAACCAGAATTTTATCATGCATGGCAATACTATTCCCGTGCCTTAAAACAACGCAATAGCCTACTCAAATCTCAACGTCATTTAAGTCTGTCTGATCTAGAGCCGTGGAACAAAATGCTCAGTGATTATGGGGAGATTTTGCATCGGCAACGGGTTGGTGTTATGGAGCAATGGCAACAGTTTTTTGCTCAGGACTTGCAGCAGTTATTGCCAGATTTAGAGATTCGTCTGGAATATAGCGCAGGCTTTCATACCGATACGGGCTTGCTGAATGATCTGTGCAATTATCATCAAAAAGATCTAGAGCGTCGTTATACCGAATACGGCCCACACCGTGCCGATTTACGCCTAAAAACCCCAATGGGCGATGCAGATGTGGTGCTGTCACGTGGGCAGAAAAAGCTATTGATTATGGCCTTAAAACTTTCACAGATTGCAATGCTGCATGCGTGCAACAAGGAAACTGTGGTATTATTAGATGATCTGACAGCAGAATTAGATTTAAGCGCACAACAACGTTTAATTGAACGATTAAGCCAATTGGGTAGTCAAGTTTTTATTACCACTTTAGATCATCAATCCGTGCAACAACACTTACAAGCGTTGTCGATTCCTTATCGCTTATTTCAGGTCGATCACGGTACGGTGCAGGCTGTTGAGCAATAATTTTTTATCTTTGGATAGACCTATTTTTCACTAGGGAGAAACCATGAGTTCAGAAGATCAATCTGTCTCTACTACAGAACAAACCAATGAAAAGGCTTATGATTCCTCTAGTATCAAAGTATTGCGTGGCCTAGATGCTGTTCGTAAACGTCCAGGCATGTATATCGGTGATACAGATGATGGTACAGGCTTGCATCACATGGTGTTCGAGGTAGTCGATAACGCTATTGATGAAGCTTTGGCGGGCCATTGTGATGAAATCTTGGTGACTATCCATGAAGATGAATCTGTCAGCGTATCTGACAATGGACGTGGTATTCCAACCGATATTCACCCTGAAGAAGGGGTGTCAGCTGCAGAAGTTATTCTGACTATTCTGCACGCAGGAGGTAAGTTTGATGATAACAGTTATAAAGTGTCGGGTGGTTTACACGGTGTAGGTGTGTCAGTCGTGAACGCACTATCGAGCAAACTTGAACTGACGATTAAACGTGCAGGGCAAATTCACCAACAGGAATATCGTCATGGTGACCCGCAATATCCTTTAAAAGTGGTGGGTGAAACCGCAGATTCGGGTACAACAGTGCGTTTTTGGCCAAGTGCTGACACTTTTAGCCAAACCATTTTTAATGTCGATATTTTGGCGCGTCGCTTACGTGAACTGTCTTTCCTGAATGCGGGTGTGCGCATTGTATTACGTGATGAGCGTGTAAATTTAGAACACATTTATGATTATGAAGGTGGTTTGTCTGAGTTCGTTAAATATATCAACCAAGGCAAAACTCACCTGAATGAAATTTTCCATTTCACCTCGCAAGCTGAAAACGGTATTACTGTAGAAGTGGCATTGCAGTGGAATGATTCATATCAGGAAAACGTGCGTTGCTTTACCAATAACATTCCGCAAAAAGATGGTGGAACACACTTGGCAGGCTTCCGTGCTGCGCTGACCCGTGGTTTAAACAACTACATGGAAAGTGAAAATATCCTGAAAAAGGAAAAAGTCGTGGTGTCGGGGGATGATGCGCGTGAAGGCTTAACTGCGATTGTTTCGGTAAAAGTGCCAGATCCAAAATTCTCTTCGCAAACCAAAGAAAAACTGGTTTCCAGTGAAGTTAAGCCTGCGGTTGAGCAGGCCATGAATAAATCTTTCTCTGAATATTTATTGGAAAACCCGCAAGCGGCAAAATCAATTGCAGGGAAAATTATTGATGCAGCACGTGCCCGTGATGCGGCACGTAAAGCGCGCGAAATGACACGTCGTAAAAGTGCGTTGGACATTGCAGGTTTGCCAGGTAAATTGGCGGACTGTCAGGAAAAAGACCCTGCCTTATCTGAATTGTATCTGGTCGAGGGTGACTCGGCAGGTGGTTCGGCTAAACAAGGTCGTAACCGGAAGATGCAAGCGATTTTACCTCTGAAAGGTAAAATCCTCAACGTGGAACGTGCACGTTTTGACAAGATGATTTCATCTGCTGAAGTTGGAACTTTAATTACCGCTTTGGGTTGTGGTATTGGCCGTGAAGAATATAACCCAGACAAGTTGCGTTATCACAAAATCATCATCATGACCGATGCCGACGTGGATGGTTCACACATTCGTACCTTGTTACTGACTTTCTTCTTCCGTCAAATGCCAGAACTGGTTGAGCGTGGTCATATTTATATTGCACAGCCACCGCTGTATAAGCTCAAAAAGGGCAAACAGGAACAGTACATTAAAGACAACGACGCACTGGAAACTTATCTGATTTCCAATGCCATTGATGAGTTAGAATTGCATGTGAGTGCTGATGCGCCTGCCATTCGTGGTGAAGCTTTGGCGAAAGTGATTGCAGATTATCAAACTTCGCAAAAGAGTCTGAGCCGCTTGACCCTGCGTTATCCTGCAAGTTTGTTGGATGGTTTATTAGAGCTAGAGGCGTTTAAAATTGACCAGACTGCAGATCAGGCTTATGTGCAGCAATGGGGTGAGCAACTGCGTAGCAGCATTGAAAAATTGCAGCCAAGTTTGCGTCCAGAACTGAGCATTGAACAGTTTGAAAAAGAAGATGCAGAGGGTCAAAAATCTGCAACTTATTGGCCAAGAATCACGGTTTATGTACACAACTTACCGCATGCATATTTGTTAGATGCTGGGTTACTTGGTTCAGCTGAATATGCACGTTTGCTGAAAAATTCAAAAAGCTGGTTTACATTGCTTGAAGAAGGCGCTTATTTGGAAAAAGGCGAACGCAAAATTGCGGTCAATACTTTCCATCAGGTGTGGCAGCACATTTTACAAGACTCACGCCGTGGCATGATGATTCAGCGCTATAAGGGTCTAGGTGAGATGAATGCTGAGCAGCTTTGGGAAACCACAATGGATCCTGAAAACCGTAATATGTTGCAGGTGACCATTGATGATGCAATTGAAGCAGATCGCATGTTCTCTTGCTTAATGGGCGATGACGTAGAACCACGTCGTGCCTTTATTGAAGAAAATGCCTTAAATGCAGATATTGATGCTTAATTAGCGCCAAGACAATGCATTGTAAAAAGCACTCTACGGAGTGCTTTTTTGTGTTTGGCTTTTGTTGTTGTCATGATTTATCCAAATATCTTTTATAAAAATGACTTATTGTTCTGTCATGCTGAGCCTTAACTAATCAAATTTACATAAAAATAGAGGATAAGCAGCAAGATGGATAATCAATTAGAACAAGCGCGTGACGCATGGTTAAACGCCTTTTTTACGGGCAATGTTGAAACACTCGCACAGTATGAAGATGACGATTTTAGCGTAATTTATGAGGCTGAATCGCGCGTGGAAAATCGTGAAACACGTTATGCCACAATTCAGCATGCAATTAAAAATGGGGTATGGAAGCCACAAAAACCCAATGTCGATTCTGAAGAATATGCATTTGACCGTGAGCAGGTCAACTGTCGGATTCAGATTGGTTTGGCGGATGAACAGGGCTATATTCAAGAAATCTGGCGCTATTTACAGGGCTGGAAAATTCAGGAATTACGTTTTTGTGCAGCCAAAGTCAGTGCCTAATGAGTCGTATGGCTTGTGGATAATTTTAGATAATTAGGACTGAATTTTTAATTCGCTGATCGTATATTTGAGCTAAAAGCAGAAAAAATAGTGGTTTTGAATTTAAAAACGAATATCAAATTAGGTTGTGGGTAACTTTTGAATCGGCTTTGAATTTAAATCTAAGATTTTAAATTTAAACGTTGCGCTTTGAATTTAAAATGCATGATTTGAACACCTAGCTTCTTGCTCGATCTGATTTTAATTTTTATTGCAGTTTGCTGTGGAACATCAGGGATTGGTCTGTGCTAAATCTTTAGCTGTGGATTGATTAGATAAATTAAACACATGCAGCGAAGGTTTTAGCTTCGTTTATATTTTGATTGTGAAGATAAATTAAAGGATAGCAATTAAGGATAAAAAGTCTGTGCCCTCAGCACTGCGTTGGATAACAGACACAGTCTAAAGGCGATGATGATTAATACTTAATTGTCTGAATAATCAGGCTTATTCAAAACTACTTTCGAGTTCTTCAAGTTCCATCATCAGTTCAAGCATATGTTCTTCTGCTTCTGCCAATGCTGCTTTAAGATCATTTTGCTCATTCATCAGTTGAAGTAAATCATCTTTACGTGATGCTTCATATAAGGCGGTATCTGCCAAAAGGTTTTCAATTTCGCTCAAACGTGGTTGAATTTTTTCAATTTTAGCTTCGTATTTTTCAATATTTTTACGTAAAGGGCGGGTCTGCTCACGGCGTTGAGCTGCCAGTTTACGCTGCGCTTCTTTATCAATTTTACTCGGACTGGTTTTTTCAGCTACTGGGCTTGGGTTACTGCTCTCCGTGCTGCCTTGTTTGATCATGTCTGCGCGTGCTTGACGCAACCAGTTGGCATAATCCTGTAAATCCCCCTCAAATTCAGTACATTGTCCTGCATGTACTAAAAGTAGATCATCACAAACACTGGCAATCAGTTGACGTTCGTGTGAAACCAACACCACAGCACCTTCATAGTCTTGCAGCGCCATGGTTAAGGCGTGCCGCATATCTAAGTCTAAATGGTTGGTTGGTTCATCTAGAATCAGTACGTTAGGGCGTTGCCATACAATTAAAGCCAAAGCCAAGCGCGCCCGTTCACCACCCGAAAAACTTTCACACGGGGTATCCATGCGTTCACCGCTAAAGCCAAAGCTGCCTAAAAAAGAGCGTAAAGTGGCTTCACTGATTTTAGGATCGGCAATACGTGCCAGTTGTAACATTGGGCTGGCATTATCATCTAAAGCATCCATTTGATGCTGTGCAAAATAACCAATATTGAGCAATTCAGACGCTTTACGGGCACCAGACAATAAGGCCAATTCACCAACTAAGGATTTAATCAGGGTCGATTTACCCGCACCATTCATCCCCAATAAACCAATGCGGCTGGTCGGAGTGATTTGTAGGTTAATTTTACTGGCAATGACTTTATTTGCATAACCAATACTGACCTGCTCCAAGGTTAATAAAGGTGAACTCATTTTGGTGGGTTCACGGAAACTGAAGGTAAATGGCGTATCTACATGCGCAGGGGCAAGTAATTGCATGCGTTCCAATTGTTTGATACGGCTTTGCGCCTGACGTGCTTTGGTGGCTTTGGCTTTAAAACGGTCAATATACTTTTGCAAATGTGCGCGGGTTTCTTGCTGTTTTTCATAAGCTTGTTGATGCTGTGCCAAGCGTTCACTGCGGGTAGTTTCAAAAGTAGAATAATTGCCGGTATATAAAGTCAGTTCACCATTTTCAATATGTAAAATATGATCGGTAATGGCATCTAAAAAATCGCGGTCATGTGAAATCAGCACTAAGGTTCCTGAATAGGCTTTGAGCCAGTCTTCCAACCATAAAATGGCATCTAGGTCTAAGTGGTTGGTGGGTTCATCCAGTAACAGCAATTCTGAACGGCTCATTAAGGTGCGAGCCAAATTCAGGCGCATGCGCCAACCACCTGAAAAGCTACTCACAGGCAAGTTATTTTGATGTTCCATAAAGCCTAAACCTGCCATCAACTGTGCTGCTTTGGCAGGGGCAGTATAGCCATGTATTTCATCAAAACGACCATGCAAATGCGCAAGGCGGTCATTGTCCATTTGTTCAGGCTGTTCTAATTGTTGTTGAATATTCCAGTATTCCTCATCACCTGAAAGTACAAAATCTATTGCAGGCAAGTCCAAGGCTTTAACTTCTTGTGCCATGTGCGCCACAGTCCAACCTTGCGGACGGCTCAGTGTACCTTCATCGGGGGTTAAACTGCCCAAGAGTGCGGCAAATAAACTAGATTTTCCTGCACCATTTACACCAGTCAGACCGACTTTCCAGCCAGGATGGATTTGCATAGACGCTTTTTGGAATAAAACACGTCCACCGCGGCGTAAAGAAACTTGGTCAAGTTGAATCATGGTGTTTACTGGTCACAACAAAAGGTGTGCCTATTCTAATAGAAGCCCAGAAGAAAATAAAAATAAGCAGGGTTTTATTTATGCTGCCCTGAATTTTTAGTGCTTAAAAAGACAAAAAACAGCTTTTGCCAAGCTAAATAGCCACAGTTTTTTTATGACTTTGTAAACAAGAGCAGGAGAGCTTAAATCGGCGAAAAGTTAATGCTGAATTTTAAACTATTAAAATTTAAATGAATTATCTCATTTTGATATTGGTGTATGAACAGTTGAATCCATTTTTGACAGAATTGACAGATGAAATTTGAGTAAATGCTCTATTTTTTTAATTTGAACTTGCTTAATATTTATTCCGTGTACGGACACTCAAAAATAAAAAAATGTGTAGAAGGATCGTAACAATGAAAAAAACATTAGCAACCCTTACCACTTTGGCTGCAATCGGTTTCAGCGCGCAGGCGCAGGCAGCAAAAGTAGATGTGTGTGTCTTTGACTTACTGGGTAAGTCTGGTGAATCATTTCAAATGGCACAAGAGTGGGCCTTGGCTGCAAAAGGCTGGGGTGCAGAAGTTAATTTAATTCCGCGTCAAGATGAAGCGGTCGCAGACAATGATTTTAAGGCAGGTAAATGTGATGGGGTATTTATGACCGCCATGCGTGCCCGTCAGTACAATAAATTTGCAGGTTCAATTGATGCATTGGGTGGCGCACCAAGTAATGTTATTGCACAGCGTGCCATCAGTTTTGCCCTAGATAAACGTAATGCAGCCAAAATGGTCACCAATTTAGGTGGGAAAAAGTATGAAGTGGCAGGGATTTCACCTTTAGGTTCGGCTTTTATTTTTGTGCGAGATAAAAATATTACCTCTATTGAAAAAGCAGCAGGCAAAAAGTTTGCAGTACTTGGTTATGACGATGCGCAAAAAATTATGGTGCAGCGTGTTGGTGCGCAAGCCGTAATTTCAGATGTGTCTAACTTTGTGGCCAAGTTCAATAATGGTCAGGTAGATATGGTTGGTGCGCCTGCTTATGCTTATAAACCTTTAGAAATTTATAAAGGTTTAGGCAATAACGGGGCAATGTTTAATTTCCCTGTGTTGCAAGTGACAGCTGACTTTGTGATTCGTCCTGAACAATTTCCTGCAGGTTTTGGTCAAAAATCACGTGATTGGTTTGTGAAAAACTTACCTAAAGCCATGCGCATGATTAACCGTTTGGAAGGTGAAATTCCAGCCAAATATAAAATGAACCTCAGTGCAGAAGATAAAACCAAATATCAAAAAATGCTGCGCGATGGACGTATGGATATGACCAAGCGTGGCATTTATGACCCTGCCATGATGAGCGTATTAAAACGTGCCCGTTGTTCTGTCGAAAAAACCAATTTTGAATGTTCACTTGGTGGTGAATAATGAAGCTGTAAACAACCGAGCAACTGCTCGGTTGTTGATGACTTGAAATTTGCTTTAAGTCAGATAGATAACAACAACGTTAGAAAAACAAAAAATAAGGAAGATATGCATGAAACAATGGACGCAGGCTTTATTATTCGGTGCGGGGATATCTCTGGCTGCCAGCGCCGTACAGGCCAAACAAGTGGTTTGTGTATTTGATTTGGTTGGAAAAAATGGTGATGTTTACAACCTAATGCAAGATTATCAATTGGCCGCAAAAAATTGGGGTGCCAATATTGAATTACGTGTTGGTCAAAACGAAGGGGTTATCGCAGAAGACTTTAAAGCAGGTAAGTGTGATGCGATTAGTGTAACAGGTATGCGTGGGCGCCAATTTAACCACTTTACAGGTTCATTGGATGCCATTGGTGCTATTCCTGATTTAAAACTTGCAGTAAAAGTCATGCAAGGGTTGGCCAGTCCTGCATTTGCCAAATATATGCGCAATGGTCAGTATGAAGTGGCTGGTGTAATTCCAGTGGGTGATGCCTTTTTGATGGTGAATGACCGCAGCATTAATAGCGTGGCCAAAGCTGCAGGCAAAAAAATTGCAGTTTTAGATTACGACCAAGCGCAAAAAATCATGGTACAGCAAATTGGTGCGCAAGCAGTTAGTGCCGATGTTACCAATTTTGGCAGTAAATTTAACAATGGTCAGGTCGATATTATTGGCGCACCAGCCGCAGTTTTCCGTCCTTTAGAGTTACATAAAGGTTTAGGCAGCAAAGGCGCAATTGTGAATTATCCAATTTTACAGGTGACGGGTAATATTATTATTCGCCCAGATAAATTCCCTGCAGGTTTTGGGCAAAAATCACGTGAATGGGTTAAAGGCCAATTACCACGTGCCTTTGGTATTTTAGGAAAAATGAAAGCCGATATTCCTGCCAAATATTGGATGCAAGTGCCTGCAGCAGATCAACCAGGTTATCAAAAAATGATGCGTGAATCGCGGATTGATTTGACCAAACGTGGAGTCTATGACAAGCGCATGATGAAATTATTGTGGCAATTCCGCTGTAAAGAAGCGCCAACCAATTTCGAATGTGGTTTGCAGGATGAAAATTATAAATGATTCGATAATCTTGAGATAATTACTCAGAATTCACTTTAATTCTGCATCACAGTCCCAATATTGAGTATGCTATACTTGAATAGTGGTCTTTTTGCGAAAAAGACATCTGAATTGTATCTGAGGAATCCATCATGAATGCCCAAGCACTTGAGCTGACCGATAACGCTGCTAAAAAAGTTCGCCAATTGCGTGATAGCGAAGGTAATCAAGACTTAATGCTACGTGTCTATGTCACAGGTGGGGGCTGTTCAGGATTTTCTTATGGTTTTAACTTTGCAGAAAGCCAAAATGAAGATGATGCAGAATTTGTGAATGGCGATGTAAAAATGCTGGTCGATTCACTCAGCTATCAATATTTAGTGGGTTCAGTGGTAGATTATATTGAAGGCTTAGAAGGTTCACGTTTTGTGGTACAAAACCCGAATGCAACCACGACCTGTGGCTGTGGTTCTTCATTCTCAATCTAACCAATGTGATCTAAAAATTATTTAGGTATAACCATCTAAAAACTGGATGGATGTACTACAAATTAAAAAGCCTTTCCTGTGCAGAAATAGGAAAGGCTTTTTTGTTCCTGCTTGGAGTTAAACCAAGGTCATGGTACCTAAAATGCGATCACCTTTTGCCCCAGTCACAGCAGGTAAATTACCACTTAACTGTTGGCAAAAACGCATCGCTAACCAAGCAAACGCCGTCGCTTCTACCCAAGTTGGGTTCAAACCTAAATCGGCTGTGCTTTGCACAGTCCACTGATGTTTTCGCAAACGCCAGCGTAACTGTTCCAATAGGTAGGAGTTATAAGCACCACCACCGCAGACGTAGACTTCGCCTGTATCCATGCCAGAACGGTAAATGGCTTTTTTAATGGCACGTGTGGTCAGCTTTAATAAAGTCGCTTGTACGTTTTCAGGATTATCTTCGAGTTCGTCATATTCCACATCATTGCGCCAATCTGCAATTTGCTCATCTAGCCATTCTAAATTAAAGTCTTCGCGCCCCGTACTTTTTGGCGGTTCTTTAGAGAAAAATGCATGCGCTTGCAATCGATCTAGTAAGCTGCGAATCGGGTGTCCATAAGCAGCCCAGTTGCCATTTTCATCATACGGCTGACCTGTATAACGCTCACACCAAGCATCCATTAAAATATTGGCAGGCCCTGTATCAAAACCAGATACTGCTTCAGGCTGCCCCGCAGGTAATAAGCTGACATTGGCAATACCGCCTAAATTTAAAATAACCCGATGAATACTCGAATGTTGAAATAAGTTTTGATGGAATGCTGGTACTAAAGGTGCACCTTGTCCACCTGCGGCCATATCACGACGACGAAAATCTGAAATTACAGGAATTTGTGTGATTTCGGTGATGATATTGGGGTCACCAATTTGCAAGGTAAAGCCATGTTCGGGACGATGACGAATCGTTTGACCATGTGAGCCAATCGCTTTAATTTGAGATTTATCTAGTTTATTTTTTTCGATCAGACTATTAATGCCATGACCAATCATGGTGGCCAAAGCTACATCGGCCTTGCCCATGCGGTCAATTTCATTGTCATCAGGCAAAGTCAGTGCCATGAGTTCATCACGTAAATCAGGGTCAAACGGCAAAGTTAGGGTGGCGTGGAGTTGCAGTGGATCAAAAGAAGCAGCAACAAGATCGACACCATCCATGCTTGTGCCCGTCATTACCCCAATATAGATCGCTGTCATGGTTATTCTATAGCCTGCAATATGCTGAAAAAGTGTTAGTATATCGCACAAATTGAATAACTGATGTGTTTGGATTTCGTGATGTCAAATTTCCTGCCGGCTGAAGAACAACTTGCTCTCATTCAACGAGGCACGCATGAAATTATTTCTGAAGAAGATCTTCTGAAGAAATTAAAAGAGAATCGTCCTTTAAAAATTAAGGCGGGTTTTGACCCGACAGCACCTGATTTACACTTGGGGCATACGGTATTAATCAATAAATTAAAAGTATTCCAAGACTTAGGTCACGAAGTGTTTTTCTTGATTGGCGACTATACGGCCATGATTGGTGATCCAACAGGTAAAAGTGCAACTCGTCCGCCGTTGTCACGTGAAAAAGTTTTGGAAAATGCCAAAACTTATCAAGAACAGGTTTTTAAAATTCTTGATCCTCAGAAAACCAAAGTGGTGTTTAACTCTGAATGGTTTGCTACAAAAACTGCAGCCGATTTAATCCAATTGGCATCGCAGCAGACTGTAGCACGCATGTTGGAACGTGATGACTTCACCAAGCGTTATAACAACCAACAACCGATCGCGATTCACGAATTTTTGTATCCATTGGTACAAGGTTATGACTCGGTGGCCTTACAAGCCGATGTGGAGTTAGGTGGTACAGACCAGACCTTTAACTTGTTGATGGGACGTACCTTACAAGGTCGTTATGATCAAGAAGCGCAAGTGTGTATCACGGTGCCAATTTTAGAAGGTTTAGATGGCGTCAATAAAATGTCTAAATCTTTAGGCAACTATATTGGCGTGTTTGATGCACCGGGTGCGATGTATCAAAAAGTCTTATCTATGCCAGACAGTCTGATAGAACGCTATTTTGAATTACTCAGCTTTAAGTCAATGGATGAAATTGACGTATTGTTGAAAGAAATGGCAGAAGGGCGTAATCCTCAAGAAATCAAAAAGATTTTGGCGCTTGAGTTGGTTGAGCGTTTCCACGGTGCGGAAGCTGCTGCAAACGCCCATAAAGGTGCGGGCAATATTATTACCGAAGGTGAATTACCAGAAGGTACACCTGAGGTGACCATTTCACGTGCTGAGTTTGGCGGTGAATTATTTATTGCTTCTATTGTGCGTGCAGCAGGCCTGACTAAAAATGCAGCGCAAGCCAAAGATGCAGTTGCACGTGGTGCAGTAAAAGTGGACTGGAATGTTGTAGATGCAGGTTTTTCTGTGAAGGAAAATGCAACGCATATTATTCAGGCGGGCAAAAAAGCGATTGCCAAAGTCACTTTTACCGACTAATCGTGTGCTAAGTAATTGAAAATAAAAGCAGGCATTGGCCTGCTTTTATTTTATGTTGGGTATATGAATTATTTAAATAAGTAAATTCAAAAAAAACCTTATAAAAACAACACTTAAATTTTGCCAAGTGGCTTGCATTTTTGCTCAGTTATGTATATGATTCATCCATCTAGACACAGTGTACAAAACAGATCTAGAGGGTACTTATAACTATAGCTCCACAATTTCCAAGTCTCTTCCCCAAGGGACTCTTTTTTTTCGTATAACTATAATAACGATATATGGATCGCATATAGATTCAACTCCGAGGGAGAGATTTTGGGAGAGATCTCTTTCTTTTTTTTGCCTCTAGTTTTGTTGTATTTTATATCTAAAGGTAAAATGTAAGATTACTTCTCTTTGTTTTATAAAAATATTCTTAAAACTTTAAGACCTAATTCAAATTTCAAAGCTACTTATATATGGTAAAACATCTTGTAAGTAGTGCATGTGGATGGCGCGATCTAAACTTGCCGAATAGAAGAGTAGGTTTGTCAACTTGAAGTCGGTAATGCAAATGCTAAGCATCAACTTTGAATTAACGGACAAAACCACCAAGCTGACATGAAATCAATGCTAGATGTACGCCGTATGTAGGAATATTATTTTGGATAATGCAAAAGCATTTTTAACTGAGATGTAAAATTTTTTAGATGTCGTAAGATGAAACGAATCATATACATTGGCAATCGTTGATTGCAGTCTTCAAAACTTGACCGATTTGAACCCATAAAAGTATGGATAAAAAAAGTCTTCTCTGCATTGTAGAGGAGAGTTTTTATTTAAATTTGATGAAAAAATAGCTAAAAAATTAAAAAACCAAGCATTTTTGTAGAAAAAAAATACATACGTGAAAAATATTCTAATTTGGGGCTTGCAAAGATTTTGAAATCCCCTAGAATGCACCCATCCCGACGCGAAACAACTAAGTAACTTAGCTCACAGGGTTAAGTTGTAGAGAAAGTTTTGCGTTATATTTTCACTGACGAAGTGAAAATAAGATCATTAAGAGATTATGAAGAACAACTTGTGTGGATTTTTACTGATTGATTGATCGAAAATATTTCATTGATTG
>NZ_JAAZQW010000035.1:0-22968 GCF_012371415.1 Acinetobacter sp. A3 | reverse complement strand
TGTGCTTCAAAGACCAAATCTAGAAAAGGCTGTTCATATAACTGCTGAATTTCTTCTCGGGTCCAATCATTACGTACTGACATAAGTAAAAGTCCATCATCCCTATTATTTATAGTCTGTATCATACACAAACTGTGGAAATCAGAAAGGCATAATCTCTCAATTTGGTCGCAAATATTTATCTTGCGCCAAGTAAAACAACAAACTCATTTTAGTTGCAAACTTAAGCATTTTTATGGCTATTTCGCAGCAAAATTAAATTCTGGCCATTTTTATTTTGTGATGAAATGGCAACTAAAATTCAGATAATGCACGAAACTGGCAAAGAACCTGCAGTCCAAACGCTACCGTTTTTGTTAGGTGAAAATTGTTTATTTTTTAGGCTGTTTTAACTCTTGTTCCTGAATGGCCCAGTCAATATGGATTTGCACAATCTCATCATGCTGTAATCGTGTTTGTTGCAAAGTTTGCAAAATTTGTGCAGAAAATGGGGCATTTCCAAGTCCAATGGCAATATTGCGCATAAAGCTCTGATAGCCAGTACGACGCAATGGACTGCCTTCCGTTTTGGCTAAAAAGGTGGCTTCATCCCATTGCCATAAATCTAGCAGGCTGATCTGATCTAGCGCATGCCGAGGCTGAAAATCATCAACCGTGGTGACTTGGGCAAAGCTGTTCCACGGGCAAATCAGTTGGCAATCATCACAACCAAATACCCGATTGCCAATGCCACGGCGTAAATCTTCAGGAATTACCCCTTGATATTCAATGGTCAAATACGCAATACATTTACGTGCATCTAACATATAAGGCTCAACAAGGGCCTGTGTTGGGCAAATGTCAATGCAGGCTGTGCAAGAACCGCAATGCGATGTTGCAGGTGTATCAAAAGGCAAATCTAGTGAAGTAAACAGTTCGCCCAATACAAAAAACGACCCAGATTTTTTATGAATAAGTAAGGTGTGTTTGCCTGTCCAACCCATGCCTGCACTTTCTGCAAGTGACTTTTCAAAAATGGGTGCAGAGTCGGCAAAGGGGCGTGATTCAAACTCACCAACTTTTTCACGGATACGTGTTGCAAGAGTTTTAAGGCGACCACGCATCACTTTGTGATAATCACGACCGCGCGCATAACGGGCGATAATTGCCGAATTAGAGGCATCTGGAATGTGGCGTGGTTGTGGTCTTTCCACCAAATAATTCATACGCACGCAAATAATGCTTTTGGTATTTGGCACTAATAATGCTGGGTTGGCTCGTTTTTCTAAATTTTCTTCCAAAAACTTCATATCACCATGATAGCCACGGTTTAAATATTCCTGAAAACGGGCTAATTCTGCTTGAGCATCTGGTTTGGCAATGACACAATCAGCAAAACCAAGCGCCAAAGCTTGAGCTTTAATCCACTCTTTCAGGGCAGTTGGATCATCTTGATATAGTGAAATATGTGCTGAAGTGGTGGATGTTGCCATAACAAAACAGAAGGGAAGAAAAATGCCGCAGCAAGTGTACCATAGCCCTGTTTATCATAGCCAAAGTATTCAAGCGTGGGAGAAACGCTGGTTTGCCCGTCAAAACAGTTCCTATGGTTTAATGCAGCAAGTGGCATGGACACTACATTTACAACTTCGCAAAATTTTTGCTGCCCAGACTTTTCCAATTCAAACAGTTGCTGTGTGCTGTGGGCAGGGTAATAACGCTGGTGATGGCTACTTAACTGCAAAATATTTACAACAAGCAGGTTTTCAGGTCGATATTTATGCAGCAACACGCGGTACATCGACAGATTTACATCAGGCTTTTTTAGAAGCTGAAGCGGCAGAAGTGAATATTATTCAGAGTTTTGCATTTCAAAAAAAATATGACTGCTATATAGATGCGTTATTTGGTATTGGTTTAGATCGTCCTTTAAATGATGAATGGCAGTCGATTATTCACACGATCAATCAACAACAAGCTTTAAAAATTGCGGTAGATATTCCAAGCGGTTTAAATGCCAATACAGGTCAGCCGATGCCATGCGCAATTCAAGCGGATTACACCTTTACGGCCTTGGGTTTAAAGGTAGGCTTATTTACAGGGCAAGCGCAGGAATATACAGGACAGGTAGATGTACTGGACTTGATTCCTTTAGATGCAGAACTCAAAGCTTTGGCACAGCTCACACCACAACAAATTAAATTACCCGCAAGACAAGCTTTTGGGCATAAAGGCATTTATGGGCATGTGCTGATTGTAGGTGGGCACGCGCAAATGGGCGGTGCTGTGATGATGGCAGCAGAGGCCGCATCAAATGCAGGTGCGGGCAAAGTGACTGTGGTGTGTCATGCTAAACATCATGTTGCGATTTTAAGCCGAGCGCCAAATTTAATGCTGCGTGATATTGATGCACTGTCTAAGGCAGAGATTCAGCAATTAATTTCACAGGTGGATGCCGTAAGTTTAGGCATGGGACTTGGTCGGGATGCTTGGGCGGAGCAACATTATACAAATTGGTTTACGGCTTTAAATCAGTCAGATGTTGAGGTGGTTTATGATGCCGATGCATTGTGGTTCTTAGCCCAACATGCACAGGCTTCAAATAGTCCAGCTCAGCTCAAACTCAATAGCTATGCAACACCACATTCGGGCGAGGCGGCAACTTTGCTTGGTGCTACGGTTGCCCAAATTGAAGCCGACCGTATTGCTGCGATTCAGCAATTACAGCAACGCTATGCAGGAGAATGGGTGTTAAAAGGTTCGGGCAGTTTGACCTTGCAAACTGCGCCTACAGCAGCAGAAGCAACTGCACTGTGGATTTGTACCGCAGGCAACCCAGGCATGGGTACAGGGGGAATGGGGGATGTCTTGGCAGGAATGATCGCCAGTTTAAAAGCTCAGTTTCACAATCAAATTCAATTACATGAAATTGTCATGTTACATGCCTTAGCGGGAGATGTTCTTGCCCAACAAGGCATGCGTGGCTTACAGGCTCAACACATGAACCAAGCCATTTATCAGGTCGTGAATCAGTAAAATATTTAAGATGAAGCTATTTATTTAACGACGTCTAGAGCTTGAGCGACTACGACCACGTGCCATACCCCCTAAGGCATTCAGTACGGCTAATTTAGTCATGCTGCCCGAAGCATGCGCATGGCAAATAGCTGCAGCTAAAGCATCGGCAGCGTCTTGTTGCGGTTTAATAGACAAGTCGAGCAATTTCATGACCATCATTTGTACTTGTTCTTTATCGGCAGCGCCATAGCCAACAACCGACTGTTTAATTTGGCGCGCAGTATATTCCGCAACTTGTAAATCTAAATTCACCAAAGCGGCAATGGCAGCACCACGCGCTTGCCCTAATTTCAGGGCAGAGTCAGGGTTTTGAGCCATAAACACTTGCTCAACCGCAGCTTCTGTAGGGCCATGAAATTTTACAATTCGCTCAATGCCTGCAAAAATTCGTTTTAAGCGCTCAGGCATTTCACTGCTTTCGGTGCGAATGGTTCCTGCGTCTACAAAACGCAATTTAGCACCATCACGTTCAATAATGCCGTAGCCAGTAAGCCGAGAACCAGGGTCGATTCCAATAATAAGTGACATGCCAAGCCTTAAAAAATTACATCATGCTGAATTATAGGAGTTTAAAATTCTTTTGTGTGGAGTAATTTAAAAACATTCAGTCAATGTGCTGATGTTTAAACAATTGGAGCATATCTTTGCCATAATTTCGATATTGGACTTCATTTTATTTTAAGTATTGAGTTTTATACTCAAAATATGATGTTAAAAAAGAGGCAGGCTATGGCCAGATGGATTGATCAGCTAAAACAATGGGCTAAGCAAATTAAACGAGATGTCTATGCAGTTTGGTTTGCAGCACGTGATCCTGAAACACCATTCCTTGCTAAATTGGTGGCCTTATTGGTTGCCGCTTATGCCATTTCACCCATCGATTTAATTCCAGATTTTATTCCTGTTTTTGGTTATTTGGATGATCTGATTTTAGTGCCCTTGGGCATCATGTTGGTATTGCGTTTGGTATCCACAGAAGTGATGCAGCGCTGTCGTCTGCAAGCCGATGCAATGAGTCAAAAACCAAGCAGTTATATCGCAGCATTGGTTTTTATTATTGTGTGGTTAGGGTTGGCGTATCTGGCTTATATTTATCTATATCGCCCAACCATATAGGTTGTAATTGGGTGATGATGAAAATATTAATGACAGGCTAGACCTTTAAAAATACAATACTGCCCATATTGAAAGAAAAGTGAATCAAAAAAGCTTGATCCCGATGAAGCACTTGGTTTCTGCATTTTATTTATTTAATTGAGATTAGATTAATTTTCATGAAATTATTTCTTATTGTTCTAATTGGCTTAGTTCTTGAAGTCTTCGTCTGGATTGGTGTGGGTGACCTAGTAGGGAGCATGTGGTACGTGTTCTTTTGGTTTATTGCCGCATTTGTGATTGGCTTGAACTTGATTCGTAAATATTCTGCTGGTGTGATGCCACAAATGCAGCAAATGCAAATGGGGCAGATGAGTGCCGACCCTGCACTTAGCAATAATTTACCTAAAATCTTTGCGGGTTTTTTATTGATGATTCCAGGTTTGATCAGTGATGTTCTGGCATTGTTGGTGATGATTCCTGCCGTTCAAAATGCATTTAAAGCCGCAATGATGAAAGCCATGATGAAGCGTCAGCAAGCGATGATGAATCAAATGATGGGTGGCATGATGGGCGATATGAATGGCATGGGCGGTGCAGGTCAAAACCCATTTGCAGATTTAATGCGCCAAATGCAAGATATGCAAAATCAACAGGGTGGTCGTGACTCTAGTATCATTGATGGTGAAGCACGTGAAATTACCCCTGATGCTAAAAAAATTGAAATGAAAGATGTCAATCAACCTAAGTAATATTGATTGTGCTTTCTATAAAACCGAATCGAGCTGATTCGGTTTTTTTATGCGCATTTTGGATGATAATTAACGTGAAATATTTAAAGCAGCGTCTATAGCCTGATTAGGCAAGCTATAATCACGCTTTAAGTTCTTTCTGATGTATCTATGTCATTGTTATTGACCATTTGTGCACTGCATTTTGTTGCGCAGCTCAGTCCTGGTCCAGATGTGCTACTCATTGCTAAAAGTGCAGCAACCAATACACGCCGTAATACTTTACACATTATTGTAGGTATTTCGACGGGAATTGTCGTGTGGGTAGTGCTGACCTTGCTCGGTTTCACGGTCTTGGTACAACAATTTCCATGGATACAACAAGTACTGATGCTCATTGGTGGTTTATTTCTTGCCAAAATGGGTTGGGGTATGCTGTCAGGTGGTTGGCGGAGTTGGCAGCAAAGCAAACAGTTTGATGATACGAATGTTCAAATCCCTGCGGCAAAAAACTACTTTTTATTGGGTTTGTTCACCAATTTATCTAATCCTAAAACCTTAATTTACTTCAGCAGTGTCTTTGCTTTGGCGTTGAGTTCATCTGCAACGGGTTCTTTAAAAGCCCAATTAGCGGTCATTATTCCTATTCAGACCTTTGTGACATTTACTTTATTTATGTTGCTGCTTTCCACACCCAAAATGAAAAAGTTGTATCAGCGTTCGGGCAGTTATATTGATATGGTGTCGGGTGCATTATTTTTATTATTTGCGCTGTGGTTATGGCTAGATGCTCTGCGTATGTTTTCAACCTAAAATATAGATATGAACCTTAGTGAGTTGAGTTAATTGGGTCTGATGGTTTTTTGACGGTTTGTTTAGCTTCAGACTCAGCTTCTGTTTTAACGAAATGATCGGGTGGATAGTTCCGATTGCTACTTAAAGTCGCTTCTGTGTTTTCTGAACCCTGATATTTTCGGCTACGGTTGGCACGTTCACGTAAACCGCCTTTTTTAATCAATTGCACCATCTTGATTCTATTCCGTGTGATTAAAAAGATTGATAAAACCCACGTTTAGCAAGCTAAATTTGAGCTGTGATCTTGAGTTTTACGCAGTTCAATATTTTAACATGGCATATAAAATTCAGATGGAAAATCCAGAAATTTATTCAAAAATACTATTTGCGCATTTTTTCTAACTTTGGCATGCTGATTGAAATGCTTGGCAAGGTTGCTGAGCAAGTATCTGAGACAAGCTACAAAGTGTCACAGATGCTTAAGCAAAATTACACTTCATCAGGGTAGATGGTGTAACAATAAAAACAAGAATTACAGTGAAGTAGGAGAATACCTATGCTGTATCATCAGTATCGTTGCGCATGTTGCAATCGGGTTGTGGAATCATCAGAAAAAGAATGTACCTCTTGTGGTTCATACAATATTCGTAGTCCTTATGGTTTTTGGTTATTCTGTATTTTGGCTTGTTTAGCCGCAGCTATTGTGTTAAAAGTCGTGCATGTGTATTTGCAAGATCATCAAGAGGTGCCTGTACAGCAAACAGTACTTGATGTGATTCGTACACAGTAGGCTGAATATAATTCTAAACTTAACTTAATCTAAGATTTTCTGCTCAAACTTAGCCTATATCTAGTCATATTTAAGGTGCTAAATTTAAAAATCCTGAATGAAGCTATCATTCAGGATTTTAGGTGATTTTTCTGCTTGTATTTTTAATCTTAATCAAAGCATTATAAAGCTGTTAAGAGTTCAAAAAACTAGCTTGGTTAATGGCAGACAGGGCAGCATTGACTTCAAAAATCTTGCCACGAATGTTTTGTACGCCAAAACTTTCTAAACGGGCGGTGTGCATTTTTAAATATTGCTCTGCATTGGCAGTATTATCAAATAAGTAGATGCCACCAGCTTCTTGCGTCTGGCTGTTCTCTGTCCAGATTTTCCAAATCATGCCAGCTTCAAGGTTAATACTTTCAGCAAGTTCTTTGTATGCTTGGCTCATGCTTTCGCCAAATGGGCCTTGAGAAGGGAAGTCGACTTGAAGAATAACAGCCATGCGTAGCTCCTAAATTATTTTTAAGCGATATTAGGACTATAACATATTCGTATTTTATATATTGAGATTCACGTCATAAATATTGTTTGTTTTATGGTGCATTAAAAAAGCCCACCGAAGTGAGCTTTTGAAATCTGTTTGAATCAGAACTTTTATAAACCTGCAGAAGCTTTTAATGCTTCAACTTTGTCAGTTTTTTCCCATGTAAATGCAGTGTCTGAACCTTGGCGACCAAAGTGACCATAGGCTGCAGTTTGCTTATACATTGGTTGTAACAGATTGAGCATATTGGTAATGCCGTAAGGACGTAAGTCAAAGTGTTCACGTACCAAAGCAATAATCAATTCATCTGCTACTTTTGCAGTGTTAAAAGTGTTAATTGAAATTGAAGTTGGTTCAGCAACACCAATTGCATAAGACACTTGAATTTCACATTTGTCTGCCAAGCCTGCTGCAACAATATTTTTTGCAACATAACGACCTGCATAAGCAGCTGAACGGTCAACTTTAGATGGGTCTTTACCCGAGAAAGCACCACCACCGTGACGCGCCATACCACCGTAAGTATCTACAATAATTTTACGGCCAGTTAAACCACAGTCACCTACAGGGCCACCAATTACAAACATCCCCGTTGGGTTGATGTGAAATTTAGTGTCTGCATGGAACATTTCGGCAGGAATCACTTTTTTCACAATTTCTTCAATCACAGCTTCTTTGAGCTGAATTTGAGAAATTTCAGGATCATGCTGAGTAGATAAAACTACTGCGTCCAAACGTACAGGCACACCATTTTCATACGCAAAAGTTACCTGACTTTTTGCATCTGGGCGTAACCAAGGTAAAGCACCACTGCGACGTAATTCAGCTTGCTTTTCCATTAAGCGGTGTGCGTAAGAAATTGGGGCAGGCATTAATACATCAGTTTCACGGCTGGCATAACCAAACATCAAACCTTGGTCACCCGCACCCTGATCTTCAGGTTTTTGGCGGTCTACACCTTGCGCAATTTCAGGTGATTGTTTACCAATCATATTAATGACCGCACAGGTAGAACCATCAAAGCCAAGATCTGAATGATGATAACCAATACCGTTTACGGTTTGACGAACAATGGCTTCAAAATCAACATTTGCAGTTGTTGTGATTTCTCCTGCCAGTACAACCGCACCCGTTTTTACAAGCGTTTCACAAGCAACCCGCGCATAAGGGTCTTCTTTTAAGATTGCATCCAAAATGGCATCACTGATTTGGTCAGCCATTTTATCTGGATGGCCTTCGCTTACAGATTCCGAGGTAAATACAGCGTACTCGCGCATAAGTCCTATCACAGTTAAATTCAAAAGACGCAATATGTTACATCGAGTTAGACTTTAGGACTAGCGCATTACGACTAAAATGGCTGAATTTATTTCAATTCAATGACTTTTTATCGCATATCTTTTGCTAAAAAATAGATAAAGTATCGGTATGACTATATTTTGACTCAAAAATATTCATGTTGGCTAAAGCATGCCGTCATAATTTTAAACTAAGAAACATTTTATTTTTAAACATTGAATTGTATTTAAAAACAATATCTTATGTTGATGTTTTAAAGACGTTGAATTGAGTTTATCTGCATGATTCTGCATTTTTAAAAGCTATTATAAAGTTTTGAAGGATGGCTGTGATTCAATTTATTGTGTGAAAAGTGAATAAAATTCAGGGTGGGGTTAAACTTGTCTATTATTTCAGCATTTAGTCAGGTCAAAATTGGATAATGCATGGAGTTAAACGAGATGAATTTTATCTAAAGTGTGAGTCGGGCATCAAACTTGCTCTTCGTTCATGCGAAATTCTATAAACTGAAATATCTATGTTTTAAAATCTGTAAAGCTGCGGCTTAAAACTTGCTTTGTTGAATGGTTGGCCTCATTTCTCTTAAAACAAATGCTGAAACTGCCCCGAATCTGCACGAAAAGTACGCTGAATGGGAATTAATGCGGAAATATTGTTGCATAGGCTTTACCCCTCAGGCGTTTTTTTGAGAGAATAGCGGCTGTTTTGAATTCTATTCATCTTCTTCTGTTTAACGATTTTTTGTGGACTCTGACCTATGACGACCCCGCTTAACGAACGTCGTATTGCAAACGCAATTCGTGTATTGGCAATGGATGCTGTGCAAAAAGCAAATTCAGGACATCCAGGTGCTCCGATGGGGATGGCAGATATTGCCGATGTGGTGTGGCGTGAATTCTTGAATCACAACCCAACTAATCCACAATGGGCAAACCGCGACCGTTTTGTACTGTCTAATGGTCATGGTTCAATGTTGCAATATGCGTTGTTACATTTAACAGGTTATGATCTTTCGATTGAAGATTTAAAAGCGTTCCGTCAGTTACATTCAAAAACTCCAGGTCACCCAGAATTGGGCTATGCACCAGGGATTGAAACCACCACTGGTCCTTTGGGTCAGGGTATTGCCAATGCCGTAGGTTTTGCCTTGGCTGAAAAAACTTTGGCAGCACAATTTAATAAAGAAGATATTCAAGTTGTAGACCATTTCACTTACTGTTTTTTGGGTGATGGCTGTTTAATGGAAGGTGTTTCACACGAAGCATGTTCATTGGCAGGTACTTTAGGTTTAGGCAAACTGGTTGTTTATTATGATGACAACGGCATTTCTATTGATGGTGAAGTAGAAGGCTGGTTCTCTGATGATACAGAACAGCGCTTCTTGTCTTATGGCTGGCAAGTACTAAAAGTTGATGGTCACGATGCAGATGCAATTCGTGCGGCAACAGTTGAAGCAAAAGCAGAAACGCAAAAACCAACCATTATTATTTGTAAAACAGTGATTGGTTTAGGTTCGCCAAACAAACAAGGTAAAGAAGACTGTCACGGTGCGCCATTAGGTCATGACGAAATTGCATTGACTCGTGAAGCATTAGGCTGGACAGATGAAGCGTTTGTGATTCCTGAAGATGTATATGCCGCTTGGGATGCGAAAACCAAAGGTGCAGAATCAGAAGCAGCATGGAATACGACTTTTGAGGCTTATGCAGCAAAATATCCAACTGAAGCTGCTGAACTTAAACGTCGTTTAAGCGGTGAATTGCCAGCAGAATTTGTTGCGCAAGCAGATACATTTATTGCAGAAACCAATGCTAAAGCAGAAACGATTGCAACCCGTAAAGCCAGCCAAAATACTTTACAGGCATTTGGTCCATTATTGCCTGAATTGTTGGGTGGTTCTGCAGACTTAGCAGGTTCAAACCTAACTCTTTGGAAAGGGTGCCAAGGCGTTCAGGACAATGCAGCAGGCAACTATGTGCATTACGGTGTACGTGAGTTTGGTATGACTGCTATTGCAAATGGTGTGGCTCTTCACGGCGGCTTTATTCCATACGTGGCAACTTTCTTAATGTTTATGGAATACGCACGTAATGCAGTACGTATGTCTGCATTGATGAAGCAACGCGTAATTCATGTGTATACCCACGACTCAATTGGTTTGGGTGAAGATGGTCCAACCCACCAACCTGTTGAACAAATTGCATCTTTGCGTGGTACGCCAAACTTAAATACATGGCGTCCTGCTGACACTGTAGAAGCTGCCATTTCTTGGAAGTCTGCATTGTTGCGTAGCGAAGGCCCAACTGCTTTAATTTTCTCACGTCAAAACTTACCATTCCAAACCCGTACTCAAGCACAAATTGAGAACGTGGCAAAAGGTGGTTATGTGTTGGCTGAAGAAAAAGGCGAACTTAAAGCAATTATTATTGCAACAGGTTCGGAAGTATCTTTGGCAATGGAAGCGTATGCACAGCTTGAAGGCGTACGTGTTGTGTCTATGCCATGTGCCGAAGAATTTGTGAAACAAGATGCAGCATATTGTGAAGCAGTATTGCCATCACAAATTCGTGCACGTGTTGCGGTTGAAGCAGCGCATGTAGACTATTGGTGGAAGTTTGTTGGTCTAGATGGCAAAGTCATTGGTATGACAACCTATGGTGAATCTGCACCAGCAAAAGAGTTGTATCAACACTTTGGTATTACCACTGAAGCGGTCGTAGCTGCAGTAAAAGAATTAACTGCTTAATTTTTTAATTAAGTGTTTTTAAAGGCGTTCCTGCAAAGGGACGTCTTTTATTTTTGCATATTTGTTTGGCCGCTTGTTTAGTGCTGCCTGCAGATGTTGCAAGTGTAAGTCAGGTTTGTGAATAGACCTCTGTGTAATTGAGTGAGATGAGAAATGAGTTTGTACGAGCAAATTAATGATGAAGTCACTTTAATGGATGCGGGTGAACAAAAGTGGATTGGACAAGATTTGCCACTTGAAGCAATGGTTGCGGTGGAGTTGTTATTACAGGATTTAGCTGAGGATCAGCAAATCAAAATTCGCCGTAAAAACCATGAAAAGCAATCAGGCTTAAAGCAGGTTGATCGTATTTTGATTGAAAAGCTTTAATTGATTTGCCTTTTAATGGTAAAAATCGTGAATTGTTAGAGATCAGCTTTATTCTATACGTAGGGTAAAGCTTTTTTATTGCTGTAAAAATAGTGTATAAAATAGCCTAAGCATAATATTCAATGTGAATCATCAATCATTCTAAGATATAACAATTAGATAATATCCAAGCATGCAGGCAACCCAAGTACAGCATCAACTGAGTCAAAAAATAGGTATTGTGCCGTTAAGCGAAATTCAGTTTGAGCAGTGGTTACTACTTTGGCAAGGCTATCAGCAATTTTATTGGATGCAACTCAGTAATGAAGTGACACGACAGACTTGGTCAAAACTGACTGATCCTCAACGCCCCTATATTTATGGCTTTGCTGCCGTATATCAAACTAAAGTTGTCGCAATTGTGCATGTGATTGAACATGACAGTTGCTGGACACTCAAGCCTTATGCCTATTTACAAGATTTATTTACCTTGCCTGATTATAGAGGGATAGGGATTGCAAGGTTGCTCATAGCGCAGGTTTATCACACAGCGCAACAGCGTGAATGTGATCGGGTGTATTGGCTGACCCATGAAGATAATTTACAGGCTCGGCAATTGTATGATCGTGTCGCAAAAAGAACAGGTTTTATTCAATATCGAAGTCCTACAGTCGCTATGTAAAACGAGCAAGCATATTTTTACAAATTTATCGTTTCAGTCATGCAACATAACGTTTTATCTTTACACGTGTATTTGCATCAAAAATCTATAAACTAAACATCATTGAAAACGAATTCACTCTTTTGGAGATCAACAACATGAACATGAAATCAATTGCATTAGGTTTGGCTATCGCTTCTGCAGCAACTATGACTATCGCAAAACCAGTAGCTTATCAAATTGACCCAACCCATACTGCAACTGTATTTACTTGGGATCACTTCGGTTTTTCTACACCATCAGGTAACTTCTCAAACATTCAAGGTACAATCAATATTGATGAGAAAAAACCTGCGAACTCATCTGTTAACGTAACTATTCCATTAAGCAGCATTAACACTAACGTGAAAGCTTTAGATGAGCACTTAATGGCAGCAGACTGGTTTGATGCAGCAAAATACCCAACAATTACTTTCAAAAGTACTAAAGTTGAAACTCAAGACAAGAAAAACTTTAAAATCACTGGTGATTTAACTGTAAAAGGTGTGACTAAACCGGTAGTACTTGATGCCGTATTGAACAAGCAAGGTCCACACCCAATGACTCAGGCGGCGACTGTTGGCTTTAATGCAACAACTTCATTCAACCGTTCTGCATTTGGTATTGCAAGCTATGTACCAAACGTAGGTGATAAAATTACTGTAAACATCACTACTGAAGCATCTGTAGCTGCAAAAAAATAAGTAGATATGATGTGATAAAAGCACCATTGATATGGTGCTTTTTTTGTGTCTGTATTTTTAGATGTATTTATACGTGTGGCAGATTTTGAGTCTAATATTGAAATGGATTAAATAAAAATGCGAACCGAAGTTCGCATTTTTAGATAGGAGCTTTAGCTTTTAAAATTTAACACAACTTAGAAAAAGCCTGCAGGTTTAGTTGAATAGCTCACCAACAAGTTTTTGGTTTGTTGATAATGCTCTAACATCATCTTGTGGTTTTCACGGCCAATACCTGACTTTTTATAACCACCGAAGGCAGCGTGTGCAGGGTAAATGTGATAACAGTTGGTCCAGACACGACCTGCCTGAATTGCACGGCCTGCACGGTATGAGGTATGCGCAGAACGTGACCAAACCCCAGCACCTAAACCGTAAATGGTATCGTTGGCGATTTTAATGGCTTCATCGAAGTCTTTAAATGTAGTGACAGAAAGTACAGGGCCGAAAATTTCTTCTTGGAAAATTTTCATATCATTGGTGCCTTTGAAAATGGTCGGTTCAATATAGAAACCGCTACCCACTTCCTGACGTTCACCACCACCTGTTAAAACTTGTGCACCTTCTGCACGGCCTGTGGCGATACAACCTAAGATTTTATCTTGTTGTTCTTGTGAAGCCTGCGCACCAATCATAGTTTCAGTATCAAGCGGGTGACCTGTTTTAATGCGTTTAACGCGTTCAATGGCTTTTTCAAGGAAACGGTCAGCAATACTTTCCTGTACGAGTGCACGTGATGGACAAGTACAAATTTCACCCTGATTCAGCGCAAACATAGCAAAACCTTCAAGGGCTTTATCTAAGTAGTCGTCATCTTGCGCCATAATATCTTCAAAGAAAATATTTGGAGATTTACCACCAAGTTCCAAGGTCACTGGAATAATATTTTCAGTGGCATATTGCATGATCAACTGGCCAACTTGTGTTGAACCTGTGAATGCTATTTTGGCAATACGTGGATTGGTTGCCAATGGACGACCAACTTCTACGCCATACCCATTGACTACGTTTAATACGCCTGCAGGCAATAAATCTTGAATGAGTTCAACCAAAACTAAAATACTGGCAGGCGTTTGTTCTGCAGGTTTAAGCACAATACAGTTACCCGCAGCCAATGCAGGTGCAAGTTTCCATGTCGCCATTAAAATAGGGAAGTTCCATGGAATAATTTGTCCAACCACGCCCAAAGGCTCGTGGAAGTGGTAGGCAATGGTATCTTCATCAATTTCAGAAATTCCACCTTCCTGCGCACGGATACAGCCTGCGAAGTAGCGGAAATGGTCAATCGCTAAGGGAATATCGGCTGCTAATGTTTCACGTACAGGTTTACCGTTATCCCATGTTTCGGCAACCGCCAGTAATTCTAGATTTTGTTCTAAACGATCTGCAATTTTTAACAGAATATTAGAACGAGTAGTTGGAGATGAACTGTTCCATTGAGCTTTGGCTTTGTGTGCAGCATCTAAAGCCAGTTCAATATCTTCTGCAGATGAGCGTGGGACTTTGGTAAATACTTTGCCATCTACAGGAGAGATATTTTCAAAGTATTCGCCTTTGACTGGTGCTACCCACTCGCCACCAATAAAGTTTTCGTATTGTGCTTTAAATTGAACTTTTGAACCGGGTTGATTGGGATCTACGTAACGCATAATTCACTTCCTTTGATGGTTTTTTATAATCTGCCGTCTCTTTACCGTTTAGAATAATCCTATGTCTAAAATCAGTTTAAATTTACGGCTAAGGTATAAGGTACTTTGGTACGCTATTTGTTTAGCATACCAATATAAGGTTGGAAAAAGGTTGGAAAGTTGCAGGTTTACAAGCAACAAACAAATCCTTACAAAAACAAGCAGTACATTGGATGTAATGCCCACAGGATTGTGAGAATCAGTCATGATGAAAAAACAAGACCTATTGGAAAAAAGACAGCATATTGAACAGTTTAGACAAAGCAGTAGTTTATCGCCGCTACATGCGCAGCAAATTCAGCAGAGTATTTTAAATTCTTGGCAACGCTCTCAAATTGCGGAAATTCCTGTTGATCGGCTGGCAGCCCCGTTAAATTCTCGTTTATCGCATCCGCAAGGCGGTTCGGCTTTACAACGTGCTGTGCAAAACTGTGCAGAGGATTTAAGACATATCGCGCAGCAGTCCGACATGGTGGCAGCCGTGGGCGATGTGGGCACTACGATTATTTGGACTGCTGCGAGCGCGCAAATGCGTAATGTGGCGGAGCAGGTGCATTTTGTAGAAGGTGGGCAGTGGCGTGAAGAGTTGGTGGGTACGAATGCTTTGGCTTTGTCACTCAAAACTCAGCAAGCCAGCTGTGTGTTTTCCAGTGAACACTATATGTCATCCTTACATGACTGGGTTTGTTATGCAGCGCCTATTTTAGACCCTCATTCCAAACAAGTGTTGGGCGTAATTGATTTATCGACTACTTGGAAAAACCATAACAGTTTGGGTTTGTTGGCAGCAGAACGCTGTGCTTCTTTGATTCAAAATGCACTACTTGAACAGCAAAAACAGCAGCTTTATATTCGCGCGTTTCGCGTGCCACAGGTGTTATTTAATGGCAAAGTGGTGGTGATGACACCGCGTCAAATTGAAATATTGGTGATTTTGGCACTTTGCCCACAAGGCATGAGTTTAGATACTTTACACCAAGCCCTATATGGTGAGCGTAAAGTTAGTATGGGGACGCTAAAAGCTGAAATGTCACAATTACGTGATATTCTAGGCGGGATGCTTGGTTCGCGTCCTTACCGAGTTTTAGCGCATATAGAAGCCGATTTTTTACAAGCCGAGCAGGCTTTAGATGCAGGTTATGTGCAGTCAGCCTTGCAAACGTGTGCAGGGGTATTTTTGGCGAAAACTGAAAGTCCATTTTTATGTGCATGGCGAGATTGCTTAGAATCTCGCCTGAGTGAAGCCATTTTTAATGCACAAGATACCGATGCATTGCTAAAACATTTGGCACGCAGCCCTGAAGCGATTGACGCGGTGGAGCGTTTAATTGAATTGATGCCAAAGCATCATCCTGCACATCAAATTTTATTAAAATACCAAGCCTAAAGGACGACTCAAGTCATTTAGGCTTTCATTTCACTGTCCTTTAGTTTTTATAGCCCTTTGCGGTTTAACCAGTCAAACAAGGACTGATATACTTCCGCACGGACTTCGGGCGCAGAAAGCACCAAATCATGCATGCCATTTTCAATTTGGCAAAGCTGAATATCACCATGCATGTGATGCCCATATTTTTGCATATCTGCAACATCTAAAATTACGTCAGTGCGTTGCGCAATCTCATTCCATTGGCGTGGATAACTACTTTGACTCGCATGCATAATTAAGGTTGGTACACCCAAATGCACACTGGCATGTATTTCTTTTTGCGCTTCATGAATTGCACGTACAAAACTTAATCGCACTTTAGGATAGCGTGGCTTTTTCCATTCTAAATTAAATAACCATTCACCATGATATTGCTTGTGTAGACTGGGTACATAAAATGGATTTAGCCGGCTTGGAAACTTCAAATCTGGAAATAACTTCCCGAGTTGGCTTAAGCGTGGTACGCCAGCTTTTTTCTCAATTTCGGTCATATTGAAATCATAAAAAGGGCTGTTACACCATAGGCCGCGAATCAGAGGATGATTTGGATGATGTGCCACATAGAGTGTGGTGATTAATCCACCTGTAGAGTGACCACATAAAATAACGGAATCATGCTGTTCGGCCGCTATTTGCTCAAGTGCAGCCGAAATTTCTGCATCATATTCAGATAGGTTACGCACGTTATACCAGTGCTGGTGTGACAAATGTGAGCGGCCATATTTCCGTAAATCGAGCGCATAAAAGTCATAACCATGTTGATTAAACTGTTCTGCCATTTCAGTCTGAAAAAAATAATCAATAAAACCATGAATATAGAGCACAGCTTTACGGGTTTCTTGTTCGGCTTTTTTGCGTACCAAAGTGGCAATCACTTTACCTTCATAATCGGCGGGGAAGTCCAACGTCATTTGTTGATAATCAGGACCTAAAATATCAGGATGGTAGCTAGGGGCAGCTTTTTGTTTTTTACGAAGTGGCATAAGGCGCTCATCATCAATTTTATTTTGTCTATATCCTTGATGAGCTGTGTGCATTTGTCAAATTGAATTATGAAAAGCATCAACATTTAGATATTTTGTAGATTGTGTATAAATGTCTATATGCGCAGCACAGATTAAAAAAAGCAGAACACACGTGACATGGTTCTGCAAAGGGAAGTTAAAAATTAAAACAAGAAACAAAATGAGAAAAAGACAATTGATTAGGGGATGGGAGAGGCTGAGCAAATGTAGATTCACTCAGCCGTGTAGCGATATTTACATAGCCGCTTTGAAAATTTCGACCACTTGCGCATGGTTGGCTTTACGTGGGTTAGTCAGCATGCAGGCATCTTTTTGTGCATTTTCCGCCATAATCGCTAAATCATCTTCTTTAACGCCCAACTCTGCCAAACCTGTTGGAATACCAATAGAACTCGATAATTCACGGATTGCATCAATTGCAGCATAAGCAGCCTCTGTGGTGGTTAAACCATCTGTATTTACACCCATCAACTCTGCAATGTCTGCATAGCGTTCAGGGCAGGCAATCAGGTTAAATTCACAAACATGCGGCAGTAAAATTGCATTACAGACACCGTGTGGCAAGTTATAAAAACCACCCAATTGATGCGCCATCGCATGTACATAGCCTAATGATGCATTATTGAATGCCATACCGGCCAAGTACTGCGCATAGCTCATGGCATCACGTGCTTCAATATTTTCACCATTTGCCACTGCAGGACTCAGCCATTGACTAATCATACGAATAGCTTTTTCCGCACAGGCATCGGTAATCGGGTTGGCCGCAGTTGAAACGTAGGCTTCTACCGCATGCGTCAAGGCATCCATACCTGTGGCAGCGGTTAAGCCCGCAGGTTTGGCAATCATAAGTTTAGGGTCATCAATGGCGATGAGTGGGGTACAGCGCCAATCGACAATGGCCATTTTTACGTGGGTGTCGGTGTTGGTAATGATACAGAAACGGGTCATTTCTGAAGCTGTTCCCGCTGTGGTGTTAATGGCAATCAGCGGTGTCATTGGCACGGTACTTTTATCTATGCCTTCATAATCACGAATATGTCCACCTCCTGCAGTGACCAAGCCAATACCTTTAGCACAGTCATGCGAAGAGCCACCGCCTAAAGACACAATGAAGTCGCAGTTGTTGGCATTGTAGGCATCGACACCGTTATGGACATTAATATCGGTTGGGTTTGGCTCTGCCCCTGCAAAGATATGGCTGGCAACGCCTGCTTCAGTTAAGTAGCCTGCAATGGTATCGGCCACGCCAAATTTAAATAGTCCTTCATCTGTCACAATTAGGGCTTTTTTTGCGCCCAAGTTTTGTGCTCTTACGCCAATTTCTTTGGCACAACCAGGGCCAAATAGTGACACGCAAGGAATATAAAAACCGTTGGTTTGATCTGCAATATTTTTAAAAGCCATGCTCAGATTCCTTCTTGCATTGGGTATTGGAATAATATGTTGTTATCGCGGTATTGAACCGTGATTTGAGTATTCAATGCTTTGTATGCAAATCCTACCTACCAAAAACCAACCCTATTTTGTGAGGAAATAGTGCAAATTAATCTATTGTAATTTATGGGATTTTAAAAGAGTCATATTTCATCTGAAGCTTTATAAAAGCTATAGGCAAGGCCAGAAATCTTGTTTATAGTGGTTTATATATACGGTTTTATGTGTAGATACTGTGCATAAAACCAGTCTAGTGGAAGTTGATGCATAGGCAGATTTAAGGAAAATTCAAGCATCAAGTGCTTTATGAAAATGGAAAATAAAACAAAAAATAGGGATTAATCACGAGTTTGGTCTAGTCGCTGCAATTAAATAAAAATAAGATGCAACTTAGATAGACCGTACTTAAGCATGAGGAGTGTGTATGCAGCCAAGTCGCCAGCATAGCCAATTGCATGCCGTTGCACAGCAATTGGTACGTATTTCCAGTGTGGCCGCAGAAATATATCAAGATCAAATGGAGCTAGTTGGGCATCTCACTGCACAAAATATGTTCCGTATTGATCCTTTACAGCATCGGATTGAATTGCTAAACGGTCTATTTAGCCTTGAATTTTATCCGCCTAAATCTAACCCTAGTTTAATTCAGACGCAGTTTGAGTTTGCGGGGCAGCATCAAGAAGCGTTTGAAGATTTTTTTCTGCATGATTTACAGTTTCACACGGGTGATTTAAAGCCACAACACTCCTTATTTTTGCGTAATCAGGCGCAGCAATTACGACATCTGATTATGCAGCAAGCCTATATGTGGGTGGATGGTGCTGCACGTGTTCAACAGTTGCTGCTGCATTTAGATGGTGTACAGGCTCAGATTTTAGATCAAGCCTTGATTCAGTCTGATTATGCCCAGCATGCTGTTTTTACAGGTGCTGTACAGCATGGTACGGTCATTCCAGATGAAACATTAACGGCCTTATCTGCATTGTGTGCTTTAGAATTTATTGAGGGTGATACCTTTTTGCCTGTGCAAGCCTTAATGCACAGTTATGATGATTTTTGTTTTAGTGCTGCACAGTTTTTGCCTAAAGCCATGTATCGAATTTTGGCGGTGTCCTTTCCTGAGCGTTTTAATTTGCAGGATTTAATTGACCATCAGGATGATATTCAGTTGTTGTATCGGCATGCCGAAGAACATGGTCATTTACTGGGTTTTGCCCGCTTAATGCATCGAGAAGTGTGGCAGCGTTCCGATGCATTGGCAAAACCGCATTTCTTAAAATCCTGTCCTTTAATTTGGCAAAAGAAGGTTGCCAAACTGCCGTTATTTGATTATCCACGAGCGGTGAACTGGCTGTTTAAACAGTCTGCACAAGTGTTGGATTGGCTCAGTTTAAATATGCAGCATACCAGTGTGCGGGTCGCAGTGACTGCGCTCAGTTTTGTCGATTGTAGTCAGGCACATCCACGTATTATTTTAGCGACATTGCAATATTTTCAATATTCTGCGGCGCGTATGTTTATTCAAAGCTGTAATGTGTATGCGACACAGCAGGCATGGTTTGCGCATGCACATAATGTCAGTCTAATGCCACATGGTGAAAAGCAATCTGTAGATGATCCACGTGTTGCGATTAGTCCTTCCATTTTGTATTTGGATGAATGGATGAGTTTGCTAAAAACAGTGGCGCAGCAAGATGAGCATTTGGTGAAGCATGTTTTTAGACGTTTGAGTCGTGTTATGCAAAGTTATATGACTTATTTGCAGCAAATCACACAGGATTTACCGCCTGCCTTGTTGGACTATATTCAGCCCGAGAGTCAGCAGCAGCGTGATTTTTATACGGTGTTGCAGCGTTATCAACTTCAACCTGATGATTTTCGGCAGCGTTTTTATTTACGGGCGCAGCATACGCGAGTTTCAGTGTTTGACAGTTATGTACGTGACTATTTACTGGAATATTTTGCAGCGCATACACATATTCCTAAGAGTCTGAGTTGGTTGGGGTTATTTCATCAGGCGGTGCGTTGGCATCAACAGGTCTACAAAGCAGAACTGATGGCCAAATTAAAAAAGGAAATTCAGTGCAGTGCATGGCAGGCCAAAAGCCCTATGCCAACGCTAAAATTTTCAGGCTGGTGCTTTGAGGAAATGATTCATTTAGACCGTATTATTGAAGAATCACAAAACTTTAAACACTGTTTGGCACTTAGCTACGCTAAGCTAATGAGTGAAGGGCAATATGTGGCTTTTCACATGGCGTCACCACATTATGCGCAGCAATTGACTCTGGGCTGTCATTTTCGGCAGGGGCAACTTGAATTTGATCAGTTGGAATATCCGAATAATCAAAAAGCGGAACAGTTACTGGTGACCATTGCAGAGCAGTTTATTGCATGGCTGAATCCACAATTGCAAGCTAAAGCATAAGACAACAGTTGTCGTATTCGCAGACTTGAGCCTTAACTTTTGGGCAAAAACTCGTTAGGCTATAGCCGTTCAGCAATGGTATAGGTCTTATGAAACAGGAAACTGCACTTAAACTTTTAAAAGCAGGCGAAAATGTCTTTTTAACAGGCTCTGCTGGTGCGGGTAAAACCTATACCCTGAATCAATACATCAATTATTTAAAAGCACGAAAAGTACCTGTAGCCATCACTGCATCTACAGGTATTGCTGCAACGCACATGAATGGCATGACCATTCACACATGGGCAGGCATTGGTATTAAAGATTTTTTGTCCGATGCAGACCTAAAAAATATGAAAGAGCGCAAATATCTCAAAGAACATTTAGAAAATGCGCAAGTGTTGATTATTGATGAAATTTCGATGTTGCATGCCAAGCAACTGAATTTAGTCAATCAGGTTTTAAAATATTTTAAAGATAGCGATGAAGCCTTTGGCGGCATTCAGGTGATTGTTGCGGGAGATTTTTTCCAGTTACCGCCTGTAGGGAAAAATGATGAGCGCAACCGAGATAAATTCTGTTTTATGTCGGACGCGTGGGTAGAAGCCAAGTTCCGTGTGTGTTATTTGACCGAACAACACCGTCAGGGCGATGACTATTTAAATGATATTTTAAATGCAATTCGGGCGCAGAATATTGAACAAGCACATATTCAGGCTTTGGAACAAACTCGTCAGCAAGATATTGGAGATACGTTCACCCGTCTATATACCCATAATATGGATGTAGACAACATCAACTTTAAACATCTGAATGAAATTGAAACTGAGAGCAAGCAGTTTGATGCCGTTTGTGATGGCAATGAAAAACTGATTGAAACCCTGAAATCATCAGTACGTGCACCTGAAATTTTAAATCTGAAAAAACATGCCAAAGTGATGTTTGTTAAAAACAACTTTGATATGGGCTACATTAACGGCAGTTTGGGCGAAGTGATTGGCTTTGAAGAAGATGATGATCATGGCATTTTGCCTAAAGTGAAACTGACCGATGGCACCGTCTTGTTGGTTGAGCCTGAAACATGGTCGGTAGATAATGATGCTGGTAAAACCATTGCCAGCTTTCAGCAAATTCCGCTGCGTTTAGCGTGGGCCATTACCATCCACAAGTCACAAGGTATGACCTTAGAAGCTGCAGAAATTAATTTAAGCCATACTTTTGAAAAAGGGCAGGGTTATGTGGCCTTGTCACGTTTAAAATCTTTAAGTGGTTTGCGCTTATTGGGTTTTAACAGCCAAGCATTGGAATTGGACAGTTTAGCCATTAAGGCTGACCGGCGTTTTCAGGAATTGTCTGAAGAAGCCGAAATACACTACGAACTGATGGATTTAACTCCGCAACATAATGCATTTATTCGTCATTGTGGTGGCACATTGAACGAAACCGAGATTTTGCGTAATGAAAAGAAAATTGCCAAAGGTGGTAAAACCAATTATGCAACCGCCACGTTGGATGAAACCCGCGCTTTATTTGAAGAAGGTTATGATATTCAAGATATTGCGGTAGAGCGTGGCTTAACACCTGCAACCATCATTAACCATTTAGCACGGTTGCAAAAAGAACAAAATCTGGATATTTCCGTGGCACATCCGGGTGAAGAAGTAGTGGAAGAAGTGCGTAAAATTTATAAGCGTTTAATGAAGCGCCAAAATGCAGATCATTTTAGCGATGACGGGGCAATTAAGTTGCGTCCTATAGTTGAAGCCACCAGTCCGAGAATGGGCTATGACCAAGTGCGCTTGGCACTGTTGTTTATTCAGTAGTTGAGGATGCCTGTAAAGACCACAGGCTTTTGCGGAGTAATTAACTATAACTAAAAATATAGACAAATATTTGCATAAGTGCTCATTTTGTCTATGTCGATTCAGTAGTGGCAAGGTGGGTATTTATTAGAGATTTAAATGATTATCTTTTGTATTTTAGGTGAGTGTCTTGGTATATTAGCATCCATATCTATTGATTATCCAATCCCTTAACCTAGGCATGACTTTGTGAAATTAACACGCATTCATCACGGCTTTGTTGCACAAAGATTTGAAATGCAAAGCGCCCCTAATTGAGCCAAATTTAAGGCGTAACTTGGGTAAGTGGT
>NZ_JAAZQW010000034.1:0-23428 GCF_012371415.1 Acinetobacter sp. A3 | reverse complement strand
CATATTTGGCACGCCATTTATAAAAGGTAGCATTACTCATGCCGTGTTCACGGCAAAGGGTCGCTACAGGTGTGCCAAATTCTGCCTGTTTCAAGATGGACATGATCTGACTGTCAGTAAATTTAGATGTTTTCATGCAGAATCTCCGGCTCGTATCTTAAGAGAAAATTCTACTTTTAGATCCTATTATTTTTAGGGGGGATTACCATTTTATCTGTGATAGCACAAGATTCAAATATAAAAAACCCCGCATTAAGCGAGGTTTTTATAACATAAAATCAATTAATTATCGAATAAATTATCCAATCAATTTCTTCATTAATTCATTCACTTGAGCAGGGTTGGCTTTACCCTTAGACGCTTTCATCACTTGACCAACTAAACCGTTGAAGGCTTTGTCTTTACCAGACTTATATTCTTCAACCATTTTTTCGTTGGCAGCAAGCACTTCCTTAATAATTGCTTCAATCGCACCTGTATCAGTTTCCTGTTTCAAGCCTTTTTCAGCAATAATTTCGTCTGCAGTTTTGCCTTCATCCCACATAAAGCCGAACACTTGTTTGGCAATTTTACCGCTAATCGTGTTGTCTACAATACGCGCGATCATACCGCCAAGTTTTTCAGCAGTTACAGGTGACTCTGCTAAATCTAAACCTGCTTTATTGAGTGCACCTGAGAATTCACCCATCACCCAGTTTGCCGCAATTTTACCTTGCGCCGCACCACCTGCTGCAGCAACCACAACTTCGTAAAATTCAGACATTTCACGAGTTAGTGTTAAAACGTGAGCATCGTATTCAGTCACAGCAAAGTCTGCTACAAAACGTGCACGACGTGCCGCAGGCAATTCAGGCATGGTGGCTTTAATTGCTTCAATTTGCGCATCTGGAATAACCACAGGCAATAAGTCTGGATCAGGGAAGTAGCGGTAATCGTTCGCTTCTTCTTTCGAGCGCATTGAACGCGTTTCCATCTTCACCGGGTCAAACAAACGTGTTTCCTGATCAATGGTGCCATCCCATTCCAAAATTTCCATTTGACGTTCAATTTCAACATTGATCGCTTGTTCAATGAAACGGAATGAGTTCAGGTTTTTCAATTCACAACGTGTACCGAAAGGTTGCCCCGGACGACGTAATGACACGTTACAGTCAGCACGGAATGAGCCTTCTGCCATGTTGCCGTCAGAAATACCTAACCAACGCACTAGCGTATGAATCGCTTTAATATACGCTACGGCTTCTTCAACCGAACGCATATCGGGTTCAGATACGATTTCAAGCAAAGGCGTACCTGCACGGTTGAGGTCAATACCTGACATGCCTTCAAACTGATCGTGAATCGACTTACCAGCATCTTCTTCAAGGTGTGCACGGGTTACACCAATGCGTTTGGTCGTGCCATCTTCAAGTTGGATGTCGATATGACCCAAACCGACAATTGGGTTGTCCATCTGGCTAATTTGGTAGCCTTTAGGCGAGTCAGGGTAGAAGTAGTTTTTACGTGCAAAGACAGAAGCTTGATCGATATAAGCATCAATCCCTAAACCGAAGCGAATCGCTAAATCTACCACTTCTTTATTTAAAACAGGCAGTACACCCGGCATGGCTAAATCAACAAGGCTGGCTTGTGTATTTGGGTCTTGACCAAACTCGGTGGATGAACCTGAGAAGATTTTAGAATTGGTTGCAAGTTGCGTGTGAATCTCAATACCAATCACGACTTCCCAACCATCAATCAGGTTTGATTTTGGTTTAGCAGTATTCTTCGCCATTATGCGTTCTCCTCAGCAATTGCCGCGCGTTTGCTATGCCAGTCTGTCGCTTGTTGGTACTGATGTACCACAGATAACAGTTGTGATTCAGACCAGTAATTGCCAATCAGTTGTAAACCAACAGGCAAGTTGTCTTGGTCAAAACCAACAGGCGCACTAATTGCTGGTAAGCCTGCCAAGTTCACCGCGATGGTGTAAATATCGCCCAAATACATTTCAACAGGGTCTAAAGATGCGCCAATCTTATATGCAGTGGTTGGTGCAGTCGGTGCAGCAATTACATCTACCTGTTCAAAGGCTTTTAAGAAGTCTTGCTGAATTAAACGACGTACTTTTTGCGCTTTCACGTAGTAGGCATCGTAATAACCTGCAGAAAGGGCATAAGTACCAATCAAGATACGACGTTGTACTTCTGCACCAAAACCTTCAGAACGTGAGCGTTTGTAAAGGTCTAAAATATCTTGCGGATTTTCTGCACGGTAGCCATAACGCACACCATCGTAACGTGAAAGGTTAGATGATGCTTCAGCAGGAGCAATCAGATAGTAAGTCGGGACGTAGCTTTCAGTCATGTTGAGGTCAATTTCAACCAGAACTGCGCCCAATTCTTCTAATTTTTTCAGTGATTCTTCAACACGTGCTTTGACTGCGGCATCTAAACCAGCCACATTGAAGTATTGTTTTGGAATACCAATACGTAAGCCTTTAAGTGCTGTCGAATTGAGGTTCGCTACATAATCTTCAACCGCTTTATCCATAGAGGTTGAGTCTTTGGCATCGTGACCTGCCATCACATTCATTAAGTAAGCACAGTCTTCTGCAGAGCGCGCCATCGGGCCTGCCTGATCTAAAGAAGATGCATAAGCAATGATGCCGTAACGTGAAACACGTCCATAGGTTGGTTTAAGACCAGTTAAACCACAGAATGATGCAGGCTGACGAATTGAACCGCCAGTGTCTGTACCTGTCGCAAAAGGAGCAAGGTCAGCCGCTACAACGGCTGCCGAACCACCCGATGAACCACCTGGTACGTGATCTAGCGCCCATGGGTTTTTGGTTGCGCCGTAGAATGAACTTTCAGAGGTTGAACCCATTGCGAATTCGTCCATGTTCACTTTACCTAAAGTGACCAAACCTGCTGTTTTACCTTGTGCAACCACGGTTGCATCATAAGGTGAAATAAAGTTATCCAGCATTTTTGAACCCGCAGAGGTTTTAATGCCTTGAGTACAAAAAATATCTTTGTGCGCAACAGGCACGCCTGTTAAAGCTGTTGCTTGACCTGCCTGACGTAAGGCATCGGCAGCATCTGCCTGAGCCAATGCAACTTCATTGGTCACAGTCACATAAGAGCGTACTTGAGGATCAATTTTTGCAATACGTTTTAAATAATGTTCAGTCAGTTCGCGAGAGGAGAATTTGGCTGCCGCTAAACCCTCAGAGATTTCACGAATCGATAAGCGATGTAAATCTGTCATGAGAAAAATTCTTTTACCTTTTTATGAAGTCAAAATGTAACAGCCGAATAAATTATTCAATCACTCGTGGAACAAGGTACAAGCCATCCTGAACTGCAGGAGCAACAGCTTGATATTGTTCACGATGATTCTGTTCAGTTACCACGTCTTCACGTAATGGTTGCGGGTGGTCAAATGGACTTTTTAAAGGCTCTACGTCATCAGTATTAATGCCTTTTAAGCTTTCCATCATGCCTAAAATTTTATTTAGACTTTGAGCATATTCAGCAGATTGCGTATCATTGAGTTTAAGACGGGCAAGATTGGCAATTGCTGAAACTGTTTGTGCATTTAAATCTGCAGAATGCTGAGCATCCGAGGTAGACATAACATCACCTAAAATCAGTATTAATAAAAAATTTCAAAATATCGTGCGTTATAATAAGCGATTGACTTGTTCAACGCACCACATTTAGTTAAAGTTGCCAACTTGCGTCCACATAAAGTTTAATCGAGAACGACTCCGTGATTCTAAAACGACTAATTGGCTTGTTTTCGCCAGACCTAGCCATTGATTTAGGTACAGCAAATACACTTATTTATGCGCCAGGACGAGGCATTATATTAAATGAACCGACGGTTGTGGCAATTCGTCACAGCGGTTCACAGAAAATTGTTGCCGCAGTCGGTCTTGATGCCAAACAAATGTTGGGTCGTACCCCTGCAAATATTTCTGCAATTCGCCCTATGAAAGATGGTGTAATCGCTGATTTTGAAGTGACTGAAACCATGCTTAACCAATTTATTGGTAAAGTGCATGAAAAGCGCTTATTCCCACCTGCACCACGTGTAGTGGTGTGTGTGCCATGTAAATCTACCTTGGTAGAACGCCGTGCCATTCGTGAAGCGGTATTCAATGCGGGTGCTCGTGATGTCCGCCTGATTGAAGAACCGATGGCCGCTGCAATTGGTGCGGGTATGCCAGTTGAGCAAGCTTGTGGTTCTATGGTGGTCGATGTTGGCGGTGGTACAACAGAAATCGCCATTATTTCATTACAGGGTTGCGTGTATTCAGATTCATTGCGTATTGGTGGCGATGTGTTTGATGAGCAAATCATTAACTATGTGCGTAAGGCGCATGGCTGTGTGATTGGTGAAACCACAGCAGAAACCATTAAAAAAGAAGTGGGCATGGCATTGCCAGATGAAGGTGCTAAACCACTGGAAATTGAAGTTCGTGGTCGTAACTTGGCTGAAGGTGTGCCGCGTGCCATTACGGTTACTTCAGATGAAATCACCCAAGCGATTTCTGATCCGCTACAAAGCATTGTTGCCGCAGTGAAATCTGCATTGGAACAAACGCCTCCTGAATTGTCTTCAGATATTGCAGAGCGTGGTATTGTGCTGACAGGTGGTGGTGCATTGTTACGTAACCTAGATAAGCTATTGGCACAAGAAACAGGCCTACCTGTGGTGGTAGCAGAAGAACCATTAACTTGCGTGACCCGTGGCGGTGGCAAGGTTCTGGAATTCTTTGATAATCCAAACCACGATATGTTATTTGTTGGCTAATACATAGGATTCGGCGGTGCAAACAAATCTGTTTTCCAGACAACCGCCATCTTTTCGCTCTTTTATTATTGCGGTCATTACTTGCTTGGTCATCCTGTTTTTTAACTGGCGTGTTCCGCATGTAATCCAACCTGCACGAGATGTTTTGTATGCGGCATATAACCCAATTTATGCCCTTGCAAGCTATCCTGTATTGTCGCGAGAATGGCTAAGTCAACAAAGTAAGTCTGAAGCTCAGTTGCGTCGTGAAAATACCGCGATGCAGGCAGAGTTGTTACAGGCTAAAGTCCGCCTGCAAAAATTATCTGAACTTTCTGCAGAAAATACCCGCTTGCGTGGGTTGCTCGATACACCCTTAATCATTGATGGACGCATGGAAATTGCCGAAGTGATTGGCACCGATGCTGACCCTTTGCGACATATTATTGTGATTAACCGTGGCTCTCAAAATCAGTTAAAAGTCGGACAAACTGTTTTAGATGATAAGGGAATTATGGGGCAGATTATTTCTGTTTATCCGCATAGTAGCCGTGTCATGCTGCTTTCAGACAAAGAACATTCACTCTCTGTACGTCTAGAACATACTGGTATGCGTGCCATTGTGTCTGGTACGGGTGACCTTGGTCGTTTAAAAATGGAATATGTACCGACCAGTGCCAATATTCAGGTTGGAGAGAAAGTCTATAGCTCTGGCTTGGGCGAGCATTTTCCAGCAGGTTATTTGGTTGGAAGCATTGCTAAAATTAGCCGTCATAATTCAGGTGAGTTTGCCCAAATTGATGTCGTGCCTGCAGCACAATTGGCAGGTGGGCATCATGTAGTGGTGTTATTCTCAGAATCTTTAGCGAAGGAGCAGCCAAATGCCAATCGCTAAATTAGGACAAACCCGACTAGGGCAAAACAAGAATAAAGACCCACTGTTTCCGATTATTTTTTCGGTAATTGCAGCATCGGTACTTATGGTGTATCCATTGTCATACGCAGGTTCTGGCTGGCGACCATTATTTATGTTAATGGTGACCCTATTTTGGGTGCTTGGACAACCAACCTGGTGCGGAATTTGGTTTGCCTTTGGCACAGGTTTATTTGCCGACTTACTTCTCGATGCACCTTTGGGTATGAATGCCCTAAGTTTTGTGGTGATTACTTTTGTGGCACGTTTTCTGACCCGTGAACGCCGCATCATGACTTTTGCTAATTTATGGGTGATCAGTGCAATTGCGATTTTGGCACACCTTGCCATTATGTGGGTGTTGCAAGTTATGGGGGGAATACAGTTCCCGTTCGCCCGTCATTGGCAGCCTGTGCTGAGTAGCATTTTGCTTTGGCCCGTGTTGTATTATTTCTTAAGAAAATGGCGCATTTAATTCTCGCCTCAAGTTCACCGCGACGTCGGGAGCTGCTACAACAACTTGGACTGGAATTTGAAATTTACAGTCCAGACATTGATGAATCTGTTTTGGTTGGTGAAGACGTTGCCGCGTATGTTGAGCGGTTGGCATGTGCCAAAGCTGACGCAGTTTTACAGCTATTTCCTGATGCCATTGTGATTGCTGCCGACACCAGTTTAGGGGTGGATGGGCAGATTTTGGGTAAGCCTGAATCTAAGGCACATGCCTTTGCCATTTGGTCACAACTCTCTGGTCGAAAACATGATGTTTTTTCAGGAGTTTGTGTGGGTACAAAACAGAAAAAATCCAGTATAGTGGTAAGTACACAGGTTGAATTTCAATCGCTTAGCCTAGATGATATGGAAAGTTACTGGGCAACAGGTGAGCCGATTGGCAAAGCGGGAGCGTACGCAATTCAAGGCATTGCAGCACGTTATATTCCGCGTATAGAAGGTAGCTACAGTAATGTTGTGGGCTTACCTTTGCATGAAACCGTACAGTTATTACAGACAGTTAAGGCACTAAATTAACTGCTGCACAAAAATTTTTATAATGTTTTGAGTTTTATTATGTCTGACGAGTTGTTGATTAATGTCACACCGATGGAGTGTCGGGTGGCGTTAATTCAAAACGGCACGGTCAATGAATTATTCGTTGAACGTACTGCCAAGCGTGGTCTGGTGGGCAATATTTATAAAGGCAAAGTCGTGCGTGTGCTGCCAGGTATGCAAGCTGCTTTTGTCGATATTGGTTTATCACGTACTGCTTTTTTGCATATTAATGACATGATTTGGCCACGTAGCCAGCCAACACCCAATGTATTTGAGTTGTTGCAACCAGGGCAAATTCTCACGGTACAAGTCATGAAGGATATGCTGGGTACTAAAGGTGCCCGACTGAGTACTGATCTTTCCATTCCTTCGCGTTATTTGGTCTTAATGCCGTATGGCAGTCATATTGGCGTATCACAACGCATTGAGTCGAGCGAAGAGCGAGAGCGTCTGCGTGGCATCATAGAAAGCATTCAGGCAGAGCATAAACTTCCAGGCTCAGTGATTGTCCGTACAGCAGCCGAAGGGGTAGATGAAGCCGCTTTGGTGCAAGACATGTGCTATTTGGCAAAACTGTGGGAATACATTCAGCGTAAACAAATCAGTATTGCCGTACCCTCTTTAATTTTTGAAGAATTACCTTTACCACAACGCGTGATTCGTGATTTAGCCAATGACAATACCGCTAAAATTTATGTCGATTCACGTGAAATTCATGCCAAATTAAAAGAGTTTGTAGATGAATTTGTGCCGAATATGCATAATCGTCTGATTCATTATCCTGGTGAGCGGCCACTGTTCGATTTATACAATGTCGAAGAAGATATTCAAAAGGCATTGCAAACCCGTGTGGCATTAAAGTCGGGCGGTTATCTGATGATTGATCAGACTGAAGCCATGACTACCATTGATGTGAATACAGGCTCTTATGTCGGTGGGCGGACTTTAGAAGACACCGTATTTAAAACCAATATGGAAGCCACGCAAGTAATTGCCCGCCAGTTACGTTTGCGTAATTTGGGTGGCATCATCATTATTGACTTCATTGATATGCAGGAAGTGCAGCACCGAGATGAAGTCTTGAGTCAGTTTGAGCGTATGCTTGAACGAGACCATGCCAAAACCAAAATTACCCAAGTGTCTGAATTGGGTTTGGTCGAAATGACCCGTAAACGCACCCGTGAATCTTTAGAACATTTACTGTGCGAAGCCTGTCCAACCTGTCAGGGGCGTGGATATGTCAAAACAGCTGAGTCAGTGTGTTACGAAATTTTTCGAGAAATTTTAAGATATGCCCGTGCATTTGAGTCACAACGTGGCTTTACTGTCGTTGCGCATCCATCGGTGATTGACCGATTGTTAACTGCCGAAGCGCCAGCAGTCGCGGATTTAGAGCATTTTGTTAGTCGTGTGATTAAATTTCAGGTGGAAAATTTATATACGCAAGAGCAATACGATATCATTCTGAGCTGAAATTGTAACAGGATATCGCTAAACAGTTGTTACATCTGAAATTTTACTTTTTTGAGCGAATTCTCAATACTAAGCATACACAGTCAGTAGCCAAAACCGAACATCTCCCTCGGTTTAGCAAATGAGGTATGTCATGGGTATGAGTGAAGCAGTGATTAAAAAAAGTTTGAAAGTCTTAGATCGTAAAGTGACACATAACGGTTATATTTTGGATGAGCAAGGTAAAGAAACTCAAATTACCACAGCAATGATTAGCGCAGTTTGTCAGCAATTATTAAAACAGTGTCGTAGTATTCAAAAATAAGGGGCATAAATTGCCCCTTAATTGATTGTAAAATCTATCCTTAACTCATTTTATGCGTCGTATAACATATTGATGTTATATGAAATACAGGGTAAAAACCCACTCAAATCCATTCCGAATATTGGGAAAGCCCTTCAGGTTGAAGGTGAAGATTGAGTGAGTTTTAGCAAGCCTTATTCAAAGATCAATCTACAATTTTATTTACACCTTCAGGTGCATCAATAATCTGTTCAAAACGCTGAATTTCATCTTCCAAATGCTGCAATAAGTTTTGCATTTTCGGTAATGCATGACGACATGCGGTCAAACCAACTTCCAGCTTGTCTAAATAACTGGTCATAGTGATATTCAAAGCTTGTCCATCTAGCACAATTGAAGCAGGATAGAGCGCATCTAGCTTCGCACCATTCCAATATAAAGGCTCACGTGGGCCTGGCACGTTAGAAATGACCAAGTTAAAGGCCTGACGCTTTGGCATAATGCCAGACAAAATATTGATACCTGCAGCACCATATACAAAGGCACTGTAGTTCATAATTTGATTGGCATTCATACGCTTAAAACGCTGTTTAGCATTTTGTACACTGCGGCGCACAATTTTTAAACGTTCAAGCGGGTCTTCTTTGTGTGTGCCCAAGTTGGCTAAAATCATGGTGATGCGGTTAGAAACTTCTGAATCATCATCACGAATAGACGCAGGCACCATTGCAATCAGGGGTTTTTTCGGCAGTGCGTATTGACCAAGTAAGTACTCACGTAGCGCACCTGAACAGATTGCAAGAACAACATCATTGATGGTCACACCCAATGATTTGGCAATACGATGCAAACGTGCAAATTCAAAAGATTGAGCGGCAAAACGACGTGATGCGCTTACACGCTGATTGAGAATACTGCTTGGTGCTTGGAAGCTAGAAACATAGTCAGGGTTGCGTCCCATGTCTTTGGCAACGGTTTGCGACACTTCATAGACTGCACGCGGAGTGGCTTCAACATGACCTTTGACCCCACCAAAAATTTTCTTTAAACGGCTCACTTTAGGTTCTTTTAGGCGTTTGGCGCGTGGCCCTTCAACACACCAAGGCGGAACAATGCTTTTTGCATTTTCATCGTGAGAGAGGGATTTTTCCACCAAACGCATGCCTGCAATACCATCCACCATGGCATGGTGAATTTTAAAGAACATTGCAAAGCGGTTGCCCTCAATACCTTCAATAATATGGCAAGTCCAGAGTGGTTTAGCACGATCAATCAGTGAGCTATGTTCTTGTGAAATATAGGTTAATAATTCACGAATACGCCCTGGTTTAGGCAAGGCAATATGACGGAAATGATGATCAAGATCGAATTCTTCATCTTCATCCCAAAATAAGCCATTCAGTTTGTTATTAAATGGTGCAATTGGCATAGACTTGGATTCACGTATGTCGGCAACTAAGTCTTGAATAAAACTGGCAGGCGCATGTTCTGGAATTTGAAATAGGAATAATCCACCCACATGCATGGGCTGTTGGCGTTTTTCTAATGATAAAAATATAAAATCAATAGGGTGTAATGGACGCATATTATGGATTGCCTCACTGCAATTTATACACCTGTTCTTTGCTGAACAGGCTTTTTAGAGTTATATAAGATTTAATTTCAGTATATCTTTTTTATCAAACAAATATAGTGGTTTTTGCGCCAGCATCCGTCAATAAAAATCACCAGTGGGTCTGTGATTTTTATTGACCTTAACTAGGAGATTATTTTAGATTCCCTGCATGCAGACCACATTCTTTGTGGGTGGCTTCTTCCCACCACCAACGGCCTTCACGTTCATGTTGGTTTGGCAATACAGGTCGGGTGCATGGTTCGCAGCCAATCGAAATAAAACCTTTTTCATGCAAGCGGTTGTATGGAATTTCCATCATACGAATATAGTTCCAGACATCACTGCTTGACCAGTTCGCTAGAGGGTTGTATTTGATTAATTGCTTCCCTGGGCCTGAAAAACCTGCATCGGCTTGCACCACAGGAATATCCTGACGTGTGCCAGGACTTTGGTCTTTACGCTGTCCTGTAATCCAACCATCCAGCGTTGCTAATTTTTTACGCAACGGCTGAACCTTGCGAATACCGCAACATTCCTGATGGCCATCTTCAAAGAAACTAAATAAGCCTTTTTGCTGTACCAGTTGTTGCGTGGCTTCGGTTTCTGGAAAGCAGATTTCAATATCCAAATTATAATATTTACGTACAGTTTCTAAAAATTGATAAGTTTCAGGGTGTAAGCGTCCTGTATCTAGGCTAAATACACGAAATGGCAAGCCTAGGTTAGATGCCATATCAATTAAAACCACATCTTCCGCACCAGAAAATGAAATCGCCACTTCGCCTTGCTGGCTTAAGGCAAGTTTTAAAATATCGCTTGGCGATTTGTTGGCGTATTCAGTTGCGAGCGCATCCACAATATCTATGGTTGGAATGGTGGTCATATCAATTCCTGGCAGTTGGCTTGAGGGCTAATCTTCATTCTTTAGGGGAATATTTTAATTGAATTGTGAAAAGCATCTTATCACTAAAAAATAAATGCTTATGAATGAAAGAGATTTAAAAAAGAACAAGGCAAACAACAAATCTTCGGCTATGATAGGGAAAAATTTTCAATTGGTATTTTGGGAGAACCCATGGAAATCGTATGTCTTGATCTTGAAGGTGTGTTAGTTCCAGAAATTTGGATTAACTTTGCTAAAAAAACTGGAATTAAAGAACTTGAAGCAACCACACGTGATATTCCTGACTACGATGTGTTGATGACTCAGCGTTTAAATATCTTGAAACAGCATGGTTTAGGTTTAAATGATATTCAAGCCGTAATTGCAGATATGGGACCATTCCCAGGTGCAAAAGAGTTTGTTGAATGGGTTAGCACTCACTTTCAGTTGATTATTCTTTCAGATACTTTCTATGAGTTTGCTCATCCGTTAATGAAACAATTAGGTTGGCCAACTATTTTCTGCCATAAATTGGAAACTGATGAAAATGGCATGATCACTGCGTATAAATTACGTCAACCAGATCAAAAACGTCAGGCGGTAAAAGCTTTACACGGTTTAAATTTCCGTGTGATTGCTGCGGGTGATTCGTATAACGATACGACCATGCTTGGTGAAGCAGACAAAGGTTTCTTGTTTGATGCACCAGACAATGTAATTGCAGAATTCCCGCAATTCCCGGCCATTCATGGTTATGAAGCATTGAAAGAGGCGATTCGTGGTGCTTCAGTGCGTGATATTCCAGCCTAAGTCTTAAAATTTAGGTAAAACAAAGGGCATCAATAGATGCCCTTTGTTGTATTTACGCTTTGAATGATTTAGAAGCGGTAGCCGATACTTAATCCGTATGCAACAGCATAATTATTTTCGAATTTACCTGCTTCTGTATGTGCTCCAGTGACAGCCTCTGCATCACCTAACCAGAAATATTTAAAGCCTGCACCAATAAAATAGTTTTCAGCAGGTGAGTAGCGAATGCCTGTACCTACACTCCAGTAACCTTCAGTTGGGCCTAAAGTAGTTACAGGGTTACCTGCACCAGAATCCCAGCCTACTGATACATTACCACCCCAACGATCATTGAACTTACGTCCTACACCAACAGTTGCAGAAATTTGGTCTTCTTTATAGTCTATAAGGTTAAAGCCATTAGGTTTGGTCGGCACATAACCAGCTTGGCCTAATATCTGAGTAAGTTTGCCAAATTTGTATGGCTGTACTTTAAAGTTTGACCAGTCCACCCAGCGAAGGTTTGCGAATGCAACAGTGTTTGCCATAACTCCTGTTTGGAAATCTAGATTGACAGATTGGGGTGTTGTTAGTTGTGTTTTACCTGTTGTTGAACTAATTTGCGTCATAGCTGTATTTAGTGCAGAAATAGGGGTAAATCCTATTGCACCAAAGTTTTCATAAGCAGTCATTTCATGCTCAATTTCAGAGCGATAAGTAACAGAGGCTTTAAGTGCAATTTCAGGAATTTGATAAGCAATGCCAGCTAACCACCCCACAGACTCATCTTCACCTGTTTTAAAATCATAACCATTAAAGGCTGAGTATGCAGTACCACGTAAAATAACAGTACCATCTACTGTCTGATATACAGCACCTGCATATAGATTCCAATTTTCATTAGGTTGATAACCAACTAACAAGTTTAAGTTTTGAGTATCTACTACAACTGAAGTATTGCCCTGAAATGGTACTGGTCTATTTTCTACAAAATTATTGGTACCAGAATATTCGGCATCAGCGCCATAAGGCTGATCGTAAATTAAACCAATCGAAACTTTGTCAGTTGCTTGAATTTTTAATGCTGCGTGTGGGAAGTAATAATCACCTGCCATGTCATCAGCTTGGTATTTATCTTTGTCTTGACCAGATACATTTGGATCTAAGACTGAAATCCCAGCTTCTGCATAATTCCCTGGTTGTAAAAATGCAGCAATAGATTGACCAGAGCGGTCTAAACCAGCAGCAAGTGCAGGCGTAAATGGAAGAGTGCTAAGTAAAATAGCAGAATAGATTTTATTGAGCTTCATGGTCATTCCCTGATGCTTTATGTAACAAAAAAGTGCGGGAAAAGTAACACATTTTAAAAAAGAGTAAATGCTCAGCTTTGCAGAACAAATGAACTGAACATGTTAAAAATAGAACTTGATTAGAGTAAAAATACTATTTAATAATTTTAAGTAAATGAATTTTATCAATTATTTAATTTTATATTGGGCAGGTGTACAAGGTTTTAATTGTTCTAAATTTGAACATTTGGTTAACACTTGTATAAAAAGTGGAGTAATTTTTTCCTTTAAGTGGTCGCTATTCTCTTAAATTAAATGTATTCGATTATTAATGCGGTCATTATTTTGTCAGATCAAAGGTTTTTAGAATCAATTTATTTAAGAGCTATGAACTTTTTGGATTTACGCAACAGATCTAATATACTTAAACAAAGCGCATCCAGTAAAAGGTCAAGCCATGAAATCTGAACAATATCAAGGGAAAATCAAGCAATACAATGCCGAAAAAGGTTACGGGTTTATTGCCGCACCTGAAGGCGAAGTATTTTTTCATATTTCAGATTTTCCTGGGGCAGAGGCTGAACCAAAGCGCAATGACCGAGTAAAGTTTAATGTGGTTCAAAATGGGGATCGCTATAAAGCGATTAACATTGAACCTGTAGAAGATAAATCCAAAAAAGCTAAAAAAGCCAAAGCAGTGGCTGTGAATACTTCAATTACTTCGGCATTGTTATCCAATCTGAAGCGTTAAGTTTTGCTGCTATAAAAAAAGAGGCTTTTTAGCCACTGCTGTCCCATAGTTTGCTTTAAATAAAAAAACCTGAGTCCTAACAGTTAAAATATGAGTGCAAACAAACACTTTAACGACCAGGATTCAGGTTTTGTCACATCAGAATACCGTATTTCATGAGCTAATTAAACCTGTTGTGCGACAGGATTTTGAACAACTTGCTAAAGTACACCATGTTGGACAGAAATTTAGAGCGGCTTCCCGGTGGGATCAGTTTATTGCCATATTGATGTCTCAATTCTCTTGTAGGCAAAGTCTGAGAGATATTCAATCCAATTTGGAGTGCCAACAGGAAAAGCTAAGTCATCTCGGAGCAAAGTCTATTCCCCGAAGCACGCTGGCACGAATCAATGAGCAGCAGCCTGCTACCTTGTATCAACAGCTATTTTACAAGTTGCTTAAATACTATGAACACTCAAAAGTAGCTCATAAATTTCGCTTTAATAATCCCTTGTATTCCTTGGATGCCAGTCATATTGACCTGTCGCTTTCCTTATGTGAATGGGCCAAAGTTCACGACTCAAAAGCCAGCATGAAACTCAGTATAGGATTGAATCACAGCAATGATATTCCTGAGTTTGTTGCAGTTGAAAATGGCAAAGAAAATGACATGGTACAAGGCCGCAAATTCCAGTTTCCTGCTGGCAGCATTGTAGTTTTTGATAAAGGCTATGTCGATTACCAATGGTATGCAAATCTGACTGCTCAAAACATTGGATTTGTCACACGTTTTAGGCCTAAATCTGTGTATCAGGTGATCCAGCAACATCCAGTGCTTGAATCCAAAGGTATTCTAAAAGATGAAACCATTCAGCTGAATAGCGCACATGCCCTAAAAAGAAAAGCCCCAGTGTTAAGAAGAATTGAATATAGAGATCAGCAAAGTGGCAAGCACTTTAGCTTTCTCAGCAATAACTTTCATTTAGCCGCCTCCACCATTGCGGCGATTTATAAAGATCGTTGGAAAGTTGAGCTGTTCTTTAAGGCGATTAAGCAGAATCTCAAATTAAAAGCGTTTCTAGGCCGCAGCAGGAACGCAATTCAGACACAAATCTGGATTGCGATGATCGCCTATTTATTGGTGAGTTTCGCTCGACATTTAGGAAAAACAGGTTGGACAGTTCAACGTTTACTCAGAATAATTCAAGTGAATTTGTTTGAAAGAAGAACTTTAAAAGCTTTATTTTCACCCGATAAAATAGCCATAAAACAAGAGGAAGCTCATTTGAGCTTCCTCTTGTGAAAAATTGTGGGACAGCAATGGCTTTTTAGCCTCTTTTTATTTTTGATTATTTCGCTTCACAAAATTTCATAAATGCTTTAAGGCCAGGCCCTTGATATTTCTGACGATGCACTAACATGAACAGTGGGCGAGTGAGTTGCCAAAATGGCGTATCTAAAATCACCAATTGACCTTTCTCAAGCAAAGGCTCAATAGCCAGTCGTGAAATACAAGACATACCAATGCCACCTGCGACAATTTTTAAAATCGCTTCGTTATGCCCCAAGGTCAAACGAATATTCGCATCAGGCAAATCTTTTAAAATTGCATTGTCAAATACTTCACGTGTACCTGAGCCTTCTTCACGTAAAATCCATTCAGCATCTTCAAAATCTGCTGTGGTTAAGGCGCGCTTAAGTTGCGCTAAAGGATGTGTTGGGGCACAGCACACTGCGAGTTCATCATCACGCCAGTGAATACATTGTAATTGTGGTAAATGACATGAACCTTCAATCAGCGCTAAATCGAGCTGAAACTGATTGACGGCTTCAATCATTTGGCGTGTGTTGCCTACTTGTAGCTGTAAATGTGCCTGTGGCTGAATTTGCAAAAAGTCTGCCATTAAATCTGGCATTAAATAGTCACTAATGGTCAGGGTTGCGCCCAAACGCAAATCGATACTTTGTAGTTCGCCTTTGGCTGCCTGCTCAAAGGCTTCACAGCGTCCTAAAATTTCTAAGGCCTGAGGCAATAAAAAACGACCTAAATCGTTAAGCTGTAAACGCTTACCTAAGCGGTCAAATAGTGGTGCACCTAAACCATCTTCCAAATCTGCTAAGGCCATACTTGCAGCACTTTGGGTCAGTTTAACTGCATCACTGGCTTTGGTTACGGTCCCTTCCTGGGCAACTGCTACAAAAACCGCCAACTGGCGTAAAGTCATGCGCATGAATCAAGCCTTAACATTTAAAAAATATTAATAAATTATCCCGACATGCTAACATGAGCACAGTCTTTCACGCCACGTTCAAATCATGTCAATTGAAAAATTTACTTTAGAAAAAGTGCTTTCGGTGCATCGTTGGACCGATACCTTGTTTAGTTTTACCATAACTCGCCCTGCACATTTCAAATTTACTGCAGGACAGTTTGCGCGTATTGGTTTAAAAGTGGGTGATGAACTGGTGGTGCGTGCTTATTCTGTGGTGTCATCACCTTTTGATGAAACCTTGGAGTTTTTCTCAATTGTTGTGCCAGAGGGTGCATTCACCTCGAACTTGCAACATTTGCAAGTGGGTGATGAGTTATATTTAGAAAAAATACCTTACGGTTTTTTAACTTTGGCACGTTACCAACTGCCTACGCCAGAGGATTTATGGCTGCTTGCAACGGGTACAGGTCTTGCACCATTTTTATCGATGCTACAAGACTTTGAAACTTGGTCGAAATATCAAAATATTTACTTGGTTTATAGTGTGCGAACCGAATCTGAACTGGCCTATGTCGATAAAATTCACGAGATTGCCGAAACTTTTGGGGAAGGACACTCAGGTTTTAAATTTATTCCCATTATTACCCGTGATCCGAATGCAGCGCTCAATGAACGCTTACCTGTGTTGATCGCTAACGGTGCCTTGGAAAAAGCCGCAGGGGCAATGCTAAATCCTGCAAGTAGTCATGTGATGTTATGCGGTAACCCTGCAATGGTCGATGACACTAAAGAAGCCTTAAAAGCACGAGGTTTGACCATGAATCGCCGTGGGGAAGGTAATATTGCCGTAGAAAACTATTGGTAAGGCTGTGATGCAATTATTTAAATTTATCGCATGTGTAGGACTTATATGGACTGTTGCAAGTGCTGCGCAGTCTGCAACTGTAGAAACACATGTCGCGATACAGGGCAAAACCCTAATTTATGATGGGCCACTGAGTGCGGAAGCCAATACACGTGCAGCAGAACTCTTAAAGCTATCAGGTCAGGTTGATACACTAAAAATTAATAGCCGTGGTGGTGAAATTGGTTTAGGAATGGACTTGGGCAATTTGGTCTACGACCATCAACTAAATGTTGAAGTAGGCTGCATTGCTTTTCTTCATGTGCCAATTATGTTTTCCCTGCGGGCAAAGTGAAATATTTAAACTTACGTAGTCAGCTCGGTTGGCATGGCGGTAGTTTGCAAAAAATGCAAATTGAAAGTGCGGAAATGGAGCAAATATATAACGAGTACATTGGCCCTATTCGTGCCAAAGAAACGGCTTTTTTCCAGAAAATTAAAGTGCAGCAAGCATCCACAATTGTAGGGCAGGCGCCACATTATGATCAGTATCAACACTGTGTAGGCTGGCGCTACACGCGCGAAAAAATGCGAAGCTTTGGCATAGATCAGGTACGTTATAAACAATGGCTATGGTTGCCTAAAGCGAGCTTTGAAAATAAGTGTATTTTCACCATTCGCTAAAACATGGTTGTTCAAGTTATTTCATCATCTACAAAAAACCTCATCTACTGTTTGGCAGATGAGGTTTTTTGATATTTGTGTGGCTCAACTTTAAAAAAATTAATGCACAAACATATCCATATATTCACGGATTTCCTGAATTGCGCTGTCTACATCGCTGCTGAGCCAAGTTGGTTCAAAAAAACCAGCATAATGTTCTAAACGCTCTTGCGGTACGACCAAGCGCACAGGACATTCTTCTTCCAGCATGCGCCATGGCAAAATTGGCACATCATTGTCCAAAAAGGCAGCAATGTTGCGAATATCAATAATCATGGCATTGATGCAATCTGGAAAAGGCATCACCGAAAATTCTTCAGTACGACGTCGGAAATATTCCAAATCGCTCCATTTTAAGAGATAGCTTGGTTTACTAAATTCAATAATACCAATCAGATGCCCATCACGGGTATAGTGCAAGGCACATTGATGAGTGACGTCAGTGTCAAGATCAAGCGATACACTTTGTTGACGATACGCCATAAAGCTTTAAATACACAAAAAACGGGCCATGATTATAGCGCATTTCCACACTTGAGGCAGCTTTGTCTGCATGGGGTGATGAGTGAGCATCGGTACTTCACATTTATTACATCTATTCACCATCTCACTATGCTTTGTGACACAAAGCATTGCAGCAGCTTGTTAGTATAAAAATTCATCAGATAAATATTTTAAGTGAGGGGAACATGCCACATGATTTTAATAAACCACCTCATGTAAGTTCCACTGAGGAAATCACCCGTAAAAAACGTATTCCAGTGTTTATGCTGATATTGGTGGGTATTTTTTTATTGGCATTGCTGATTTACATGATGGCGGATCGTAAACCGAGTCCAAGTGATGCACCGCCTGGGCATCCTAATCCTGAAGTTCAACAAGCGACACCCAATAGTACAACAACAGGTACAGCAGGGGATGAAGCTCGAGCAGTGGACAGTGATACTGCCACCGCAACTGATCAGTAGCGATGAGTACATGAGCTGAAAAAACAGCCCCATAACATTGAAGCCTTGCATTATGCAGGGCTTTTTTGTGGGTTTTCGCAAGTTTTATTGACACTCCTTTGTAGAATTGTTGCGATTCTGCATCCCAAGGTTGAATAAAAAATATGCAAATTCTATGGTGAATAGAGCTTTACTCAATAATTTGAATCGATAAAAAGCAGTTTTACGCTGCGGGACAGTTGCAAATGGTCCTTAGAAAATCAGCGTAATCACCATGAGGACTATAGACGATGAATGATTATTTTAATGGGAACCTACATGGTAGAGGTTTTGATGCCATGTATTATTGGGAGCAATTTCAGCCGATTCTGGCGGCTGTTGCAATATTGCTTGTTGGATGGATTGTGGCATTACTCGTGGCTGGGGGCGTTAAAAAAGTCCTACAAAAAATGGGTACAGATCAGAAGCTGGCACATGCAACGGGACATCGTTCAAATATTGAAGTGATTGTGTCGCGGGTCATCTTCTGGGTTATTTTAATTATTGCGGTCATTGGTGCGCTCAATGTACTGAATCTGACCAGTGTCAGCGGCCCATTCAGTAATATGATTCAGCAGTTCTTGCTGTTTATACCTTCATTATTGGCAGCGGTTGCTGTGGGTTTTATTGGCTGGATTTTAGCGAATCTAGTCAGAGTTGGCATGAAAAAGCTGTTAGCACGCACTCAACTGGATGAAAAACTCAGTTCTGATGTAGGCGTGAGTGGCTTAAGCCAAAATATCAGTGAAATTGTCTATTGGTTGATTTTATTGCTGTTCTTGCCAATCGTACTTTCGATTTTAGGCTTAAACGGTTTGCTCTTCCCTGTGCAAAATATGGTGAATGAAGTTGTGCTTTATTTACCGAATATTTTCATTGCGGGCGTGATTGTTTTTGTGGGCTATATTCTTGCAAAAATTGTGCGTGGCATTGTTGAAGGTTTATTGGCAAGCTTGAATGTACAGCAGCATGCTGAAAAAGTGGGCATCTTTAAAAATTCCAATTTACCTAAATTGCTAGGTTCATTTGTTTTTGCCTTAGTTATTATCACAGCTTTAATCATTGGTTTTGAAGCACTCGGCATAGAAGCTATTTCGCAACCTGCAACAGCCATGTTGTATGAAATTATGAATGCGATTCCGCATATTATTGCTGCGGGTCTGATTCTTATTTTAGCCTATGTGGTGTCACGCTTTGTTGCCAATATTGTGGTAGAAGTGGTTGCAGGTACAGGTGTAGATGAAATTCCTGCCAAACTTGACCTACAACGTTTTTTAGGCACAACTAAAATTTCATGCGTGGTCGGTTATCTGATTGTGTTCTTTACCATGTTGTTTGCTGTATCTGAAGCAGCAAATCGCTTGGGCTTTGAGCAAGTCAGTGGCTTGATTGCCATGTTCATCCAGTTTGGTGCCGACATTCTGTTGGGTGCTGTTATTCTGGTAATTGGCTTCTGGCTAGCAAATTTGGTGGCCAAAGTGGTACAACGTGGCGAATATAATAGCTCACGTTGGTTAGCGAACTTGGTCCGTATTCTCATTATGGGCTTAGTGGTGGCGATGGGCTTACGTGCGATGGGTATTGCTGACTCTATCGTGAACTTGGCCTTTGGCTTAACTTTAGGTGCGGTAGCTGTGGCTTTTGCTTTGGCTTTCGGTCTAGGTGGTCGTCAACCTGCAGAGCGTGTCTTAACTGATTTGATTGATAAAGCCAAACGAGAGGCGAATCAACCAAATCCATTGCGTGAAACAGAAGTACAAAACGCAGCGCCATCTACAACTGTAATGACACCGATGGCAACGCAAGCACAAAGTACTGTAGCTGATAATGATACCGCTGCACCTGCTGAAGCTGCCACAGATCATGCGGTGCCAGACAGTTTGAAAGTTGATCCAGAACATCCAGCTGTAAATAAACCTTTTGGTTCTACAGGTGAAGCAGAACCTGATGTGGATCAAACACCAAATAATGACCCGAAATAACCTGTTCAGCAGTTTCGTTGAATGATTAAGATCGATCAGACCCGTGCTGGTCGATCTTTGTTTTATGGATGGATTTCCCTGAATAGAAAAAATAGGTTGATACAGGAGTGCAGCATGTCAAAACAAGCACCTAATAAATTCTTTGCACCGATTGTGATTGCAGGTATTACCATAGGCTTTTTTGTTGCTGCTTATAAATTTGTTTTTGCCAAACCGGAAGCACCAGAAAAACCAACTGAAAATATTGAGAAAAATCATCTAAAAGAGGATAGACCAAGCTCTTAAATTATGTTAAAAATTAATCAAATTTGGCTAGGATTGGCTAAATAAAATGAATGAAAGTTCATGAGCAAAAGAAGCTTAAAAAGGTGAGATGAGGGATAAGGTCTAAATAAAAAATTCAGTTTTAACTGAGTTGAAATATTTAAGTCTTACAATTCGCGTAAGGATGACAATAATGAGAGAAATCAACATGCTAAATAAGTTACGTAGTACTTTGAAGCCTCAATTTTCGGCAAAATTACCACTGCATCAACAAAATGCTGTGGCAAAAATGCAACAAGCGGAAGCACGCTTAGCGAATACGCCAAAATTGGTATTATTCCGTACAGATTATCTTGAATAATCATGGATACTTGATCTAAATTTTAAGTTTAAAAAGCCAGTTCATATTGAACTGGCTTTTTTGCTATTTACTGAATTTTTGTCTTGAAATAGATTAACTTAATACAATTCAAATAGTGAATATCTCATAGGTTCAAATGTTTCGATGTATGCGTTTAGACATATTCTGAAGCGGCATGCGCAGATGACCATGCCCATTGAAAGTTATAGCCACCTAAATGTCCTGTCACATCTAAAACTTCACCAACAAAATATAGGCCTTTTTGTTTTTTACTTTCCATGGTTTTTGAAGACACCTCTTGAGTATCTACGCCACCTAAAGTGACTTCGGCTGTGCGGTAACCTTCTGTACCCGATGGTTTGACTTCAAAGGCATTTAAACGCGCTGCAATGTGTTCAAGTTTTTCATCACTGATATTTCCAATTGCTGTTTCAGAAAGCTCTGACCAAATCAGTTGCTGTAATTCGGTTACTACACTTTTAGGTAGGTGTTCAGTCAATAAAGTGCGCAGTAAAACTTTCGCCTGAGTTTGTTTTTTCGTTTTTAGAAAATCATAGAGTTCTAAATAGGGCAAAAAGTTAATTTTAAAGCTTTGACCGACATCCCAGTAATTGGAAAGCTGTAAAGCACTTGGCCCGCTCAAACCACGGTGGGTAAATAATAAGGCTTCGGTAAAACTATTCAGTGAGTTTGATAAGGTTGCATCTACAGCATTACCACTTAAACGCGTGGTGACTTCTTTAAAGCTGTCTGAGAATGTAAAAGGCACTAAACCTGCACGAGTTGGATAAACATGATGGCCAAATTGTTTGGCAATTTCATAACCGATGCCTGAACCACCAAGGGTAGGAATAGATAAACCTCCTGTAGCCACCACCACTGAAGTGGCCTGAAAGTAGCCTAGAGTTGTGGCAACCTGAAAGCCCTGATCATCCACAGCATTCACGGCTTTGACTTCAGCATTGGTTTTAATATCGACTAAGGCCGTTTTTTCACATTCTGCCAATAGCATGGCTAAAATTTCTTTGGCGCCGTTTAAGGTAAATAATTGCCCATGTTTGCGTTCTTCATATTCAATGCCGTATTCACAGACTAAGCCAATAAAATCCCAATTGGTATAACGGGTTAATGCTGAAATCACAAAGTGTGGATTATGTGAAATGTAGTGGTTGGGTTCGACCTCTAAATTGGTGAAATTACATTTTCCACCACCTGACATTAGAATTTTTTTACCCACTTTATTGGCTTTTTCCAGCACTAATACCTTGCGACCACGCTGTGCAGCCATGTAGGCGGTCATCAGCCCTGATGCGCCCGCGCCTAATACCAAAACATCATATTGATTTGCAGTTGCCATGTCGCACCGAGAGAAAATGAAAGCGGACTATTATAGACTTTATCGTTTGAGGATGTCGCATTTTCAATACTGAAATGCGTTTGGAACGTGAGTATTGCCTATAAAACATGAAATGATTATCAATTAAATAGATCACTGTCGTGATGTAGACACTTTACGTGGAGATGGTGGTAATTTGTGCAATAAGGTTTTGTTTATGTGATGGGGTTGTTTTAAAAACTAGATAAAAAAAACAGTAATTTATAGTTGATTAATTGTGTTTGCTTCTCCAAAGTAAATTTTATTTTTTGACATGTTTGTTGTGTCGTGACTGTGTTTCTTGGGGAAATTTATGAATAAAACACGTTTAAGCCTTGCTGTGATTTTAAGTATAGGTCTAGCAGGGTGTGGCGGCGGCGGCGGTGATTCTGTATCTACAGAAGTAAATCCTGCCAACCCAACACCAGCACCTTCTCATCCAATTCAGCCTACACCCCCACAAGATGCAAGCCTAGCCAAAAAATTAATCAATGAAATTCGCCTTGCAGATGTGGCAACAGAATTCACAGCGCAAACTTTTGGTTTTGAAAGCTGGACACCACGTGCGATGGTGGTACATCAAGATATTATGTATATTGCGAACGATGGTGGCCAAGCCAGCATTTTACGTTATGACTTAAAATCTAAAAGAGCCCTCAGTACAATTCATGCACAGAATATTCCAAGTCTAGGACAAGCTTGGAACCGTTTACTGGATTTGCATGTGCATAATAATCGCTTGTATGCGACCTCTTATTCATCAAATCGGGTAGATGTTTTTGATATTGGCTCGGGTGGTAATCCTCCCATAAATAACCGAAGTTAAAAGTAGAGGTTAAGCAGCCATTAGAGGTGGCCTTCCTTTGTTTGCTT
>NZ_JAAZQW010000033.1:0-24087 GCF_012371415.1 Acinetobacter sp. A3 | reverse complement strand
AGGCAATATTTACCTAAAGGGATTGATTTAAATCAGGCAGATCAGCATTATTTAAATCAAGTTGCCATGTCACTGAATACTCGTCCTAGAAAAGCGTTAGATTGGCTTACACCATTAGAGAAATTTGCTCAGCTTGTTGATTATCATAAGACTTTTCAAACTGTCGCACCTCATGTTTGAATTCGCCTTCTTATGCTGTTGTTCCTGAAGATTTTTTATATGAAGATGCTTTAGGAGTAATATGCAAAGAAGGAAGTCCTCTTCAAGAGGATTTGAGGTACTGCCTTTCACGAGGTTATTTAGAGTCGGATCATGAGTTAAACAGAGAGTATAAAAAAGAATGAAAAAACTAAAATTAATTAAAAAGAAGAAATTATTATCAAGTCAAAAAAATTGGTTAAAGAGAAGAGAAAATAAATGTACTTCTGAGTATGAGTTGGCAGAAGGAGGGCATGAAGCTCCAATTTATTTATTAGATTGTTATGTTCAAGAGAATGAAGAACGAATTAATTTTTTAAAAAACTATAGATAATATCAGACTGGAGCCTGTAAATAATTTTGTGTAATTGCTTTTGATCAATTTAAAGGTGATTGCTTAAGCGGTCACCGAATTCAATAATAAAGCGGCTCATGGCTAAACGCCAGTCGCGAATCGGCATATTCCACTTTTTAGATGCTGCATCAATTGCCAGGTAAATCACTTTACGTACAGAATCATCCGTTGTAAAGACTTTACGTTTTTTGATCGCTTGGCGTATTACGCTGTTTAATGACTCGATTGCGTTGGTAGTGTAGATGGCTTTGCGTATCTCGGCTGGATAAGCAAAGAAGGTATTCAGATTCTCCCAGTGCGTACGCCAGCTTTTGCTGATCTGTGGGTACTTGTCATCCCATGTTTGGGCAAATTGATCCAGGGCCATCAAGGCTGCCTCTTCAGTGGGTGATTGATAAACGGCTTTTAAATCCTGAGTGACCGCCTTGTAATCTTTCCATGACACATATTTCAAGCTGTTGCGCAGCATGTGGATAATGCACAGCTGGATGTGGGTTTGCGGGTATACGCTGTTAATGGCATCAGGAAAGCCTTTTAGTCCATCTACACAGGCGATCAGAATATCCTGCAACCCTCGGTTTTTCAGCTCAGTCAGAACATTTAGCCAGAACTTGGCACCTTCATTCTCAGCTATCCACATGCCGAGCAGTTTTTTCTGTCCATCAAGATTAATGCCTAAGGCAAGAAATACAGCCTTGTTGATGACACTGCCATTATGACGGACTTTAACCACAATACAGTCCATATAAACGATAGGATAGATCACATCCAGCGGACGGTTTTGCCATTCAGCAACCTGCTCATTGACGGCATCAGTTACCTTGGAAATGAGTGTTGGAGATACATCGGCATCGTACATTTCCTTGAAGGTAGTAACGATTTCACGGGTGGTCATGCCTTTGGCTAAAGGGATAGAATCTGGCTATCCATTTGCGTGATACGGGTCTGATTTTTCTTAATTAACTGAGGTTCGAAAGTGCCATCACGATCACGTGGTGTGGTGATCTCAATCTCCCCATCATCGCTAAGTACAGTCTTACTAGAATAACCATTGCGTGAATTTGAGCCAGATTTACGGGCATTTTTTTCATGTCCGAGATGTTCGGTAAGTTCGGCATTAAGAGCCGTTTCAACAGTGAGTTTGGTCAACAATCTGGTGAATTGGTTGAGATCGTCTGCTGTTTTGATTCCTTTAGCAAATTCTGCTGCAAGGTCTTTTAGTTTTTGTTCGTTCATCATATTGCCTGACTCCGTTGTGAATATGAACATAGCAAATTCAGGCAATTACACAATTTAATTTACAGTCTCTCAGACTGAAAAGCCGACTCTCGTCGGCCTCTTTATCTTAACCTTCCATCACTTCTTCTAATAACTCTTCACTTGGGGCAAAGTAATATGCACCGTCTAGAGCAGTCACAAAGTGCAGTAAACGGTCATGGATGCCATCACCAGACGTGCCAAACATACGCTCTAACATGGCATCAATAATGCTCAAATCTTTGGTGTAGGCAATAAAGAATAAGCCTTGATCACCCTGACCATCGCCATAAGGCAGCGAGTGACGCAAAATTTCCATCTCATCGCCTGCATCATCTTCAACCACAGTACGCGACACGTGCGAGTTCTCAGGTTGAACCTCGTCATCCAACTCAATAGATTCAAGTTTGGTACGACCAATCACGTGTTCCTGAGCATCGACTTTCAGCTTTTTCCATTTTTCTAAATCATGGCAATAACGCTGTGCAAAAATAAATGCGCCATCGGCAAACACACCTGCATCTTCACCTAAAAGCGCCACTTCAGCACGATCATCAGGGAATTGCGGGTTTTCAGTACCATCAATAAAGCCTGTCATGTCACGTCCATCAAAATAACGGAAGCAAACACGTTCATCTAAAACTTCAACTTTATCTTGAATACCATCAAAAAAGGCCTGACTTAGTGCGAAACAAATATCTGCACGGGCACTGGCTAGGTGAATAATCACATCGGCAGGCACTACAGGCATATTAAAGGAGCCATGAATCGGCTGTAATTGTTTAAAACCTTCAGGAGATTGGCTATAGAGTTGTGCCCAAAGTTCAGGGCCAAAGGCCACCCCAGTTTTAATTTGTGCATGTGGATGCTGAGTGATTAAACGATCCCGTGTGCTAAAAAGGTCCGCCAATTTTTCTTTTAATTCAGCAATGCTTAAATCTTTTAAACGTAACACTAGAAAGCGAGCATGATCTGAAGGTAGTGGCAATATTACAGATTGGGCAGTCATGTATAGCTCCTGAAAAAATTGTTGTTTTCTATAGGGTTTACTTTATTGTGCCTGATTGCATGCAGGCTTAATACCCTTCTTGGGATTTTATTCAACGGTTTTTGCCATGATATTAAGTGAAATATCATATAATGCGCTATCTTTCATAAAACTGTTTTCTATGTCTTATCAAGTTTGGATAGCATTCATGTTGGCGTGCTGGGTAATTAGTGTTTCGCCCGGTGCAGGTGCAATTGCATCGATGTCGAGTGGTTTGAACTATGGTTTTCGACATGGCTACTGGAATGCTATTGGTTTGCAGTTGGCATTATTACTGCAAATTGCAATTGTCGCTGCGGGGGCAGGGGTTTTGTTTGCTACCACCCCTTGGGCATTTTTGATTGTGAAATGGTTTGGTGTAGCTTATTTATTGTATTTGGCCTATTTGCAATGGGCAGCACCTGCTCAGTCCATTGAAATCCAACATGAATTGACCCGAAAATCTGCTGGAAAACTGGTGATGTATGGCTTTTTGGTTAACATGAGTAATCCAAAAGCGATTGTGTTTTTATTGGCAGTTTTGCCACAGTTTTTAGATTTATCGAAACCGCAATGGATTCAGTATCTGATTATGGCAGCAACTATGATCAGTATTGATTTGATTGTGATGGCAGGATACACAGGTTTGGCCGCCAAAGTCTTGCGTTTGTTAAGATCACCTCGGCAGCAAAAAATGATGAATCGTACTTTTGCGACCCTATTTGCGGGTGCTGCATTTTTGTTAAGTTTGGTGCATCAGTGATATAGTAAGTAATTGAAATAATTGTTATTGATAACTAGAATAGTTATTAACCAGTTAGGATTGCTACTTACCCATCGCAACTGGTTTTAAAACGAAATTAAGTAGCAATAGTCTGAGCGTTGCGTACCTAACTTATCAAGAGACCCGCAACAGTTTTTTAAGGAGTGATAATATGTCACAACTGAAGAAAGCAAGCTCAGCGGGTTTAATTCTTGGATTTACTCCAATGTTTGATACATTGGTGGTTTATTTTGATCCGAGTTTGGCATACGTGATGACTTGTTTATTTATAGTCAGTATTTGTGCTGTTCAAAACTAAGCTGACGGCTGCTGAAAGGCAGCTCTTTGAATATTATTACCCAAAAAATTATTTACCAAGATTGATGCTAATGTATTAATCGGAATGATGGTATATATCCAAAAACCATGCAATCGCATGGCATCCATTTAGCTCATTGGCTTAAGCCATCTTTCTGACTTTTTGAACGCTAAAAATCACAGCAAAAATCACTGCCATCGTCATCACAATACTTAAACCTGTTGAAATGTTTAAGCCTGCACTTGACCATAAGCCAACGGTTACCCCAATCTGCGCCATCATAAATGCCCAAATCACCATCTGTTTTGGTGAGTGTGCCAATAAACGTGCGGTTAAAGCAGGAATCACCAATAAAGCGCCCATCAATAAAGAGCCGACTGCACGCAGCGCCAATACCGTAAAGAGTGCCAATAACAACATAAAAATCAGACGTTGCCATTGCGCATTTATGCCTTCGCTGATCGCAATATCAGGGTCAATCGCAATTTGAATTTGAGCTTGCCAAAATTTGTAGAGCACGGCTAACGCTACAATAATCACCAAAGTAAATACAGGTAAATCTGCCCATGAAATGGTGAGTAAGTCACCAAACAAATAGCTGAGCAATTCAGGGCGTAAACTAGGAATATGCTGAATAAACAGTAAGCCTGAACAAAGCAAGGTTGCCGAGCAGAGTGCAAGCAACGCATCATTTGGTAAGCGTGGGTCGTGTAAAATCCATAACACTCCGACCAGTAAGACCGCAAGAAACGTGACGCCCATCCATAAGGGTAAGCTCAATGCACCAGCAATGGCTACTCCCAGCAAAGTACCGTGTGCCATGGTATCGGCAAAAAAAGACATGCGACGCCACAGCATTAAACAGCCGAGTGGAGCAGTCAAAAATACCAATAAACTGCCCATGATCCATGCAGGTAGCAGCAACTGTAGCCAATCCATCATGGGTTATGCTTCCGGTTCAGGGTGAATATGAGGTCGTGGGTCATGCTGACAAGGCTCGGCATGGTCACCATGTGCGCAGTGATCATGGTGATGTTGATAGAACACCCGATTAGTTCCAAAAATGGCCTGATATTCAGGGTGTTGTTGCACATTCTCGGGCAAGCCGCTACAGCAAATATGTTTATTTAAGCACACCACACGGTGTGTACCCTGCATAACCCATTGCAAATCGTGGGACACCATTAACACTGCACAGCCATATTTGGCAGGCAGGCTGCGCACATAGTCATACAGTTCGGCTTCGGACTGAATGTCGAGTCCTTGCATGGGTTCATCTAAAACCAAGACATCTGGCTGACGTAGTAGGGCGCGTGCCAGCAAGACGCGTTGCCGTTCACCGCCAGAAAGTTGTTGAACTTTAGAATCTTGTAGCTTGGCAATGCCTGTATCACGAATAATTTCAGTTTTCAGCTGATTCGGACATTTTTCTAAGGCTAGTAAATCCTTCACTCTTAAAGGCAAGCTGTGTGAAGGATTAAACTTTTGTGGCACATAAGAAAAAGTCAGTTTACTGCTCGATACAATCTTGCCTGAATTGGGCTGCACAATGCCTAACAGAACTTTAATTAAGGTCGATTTGCCTGCACCATTCGGGCCAATCAGCGTGACAATTTCACGCTCATACAATTCAAAATCGACATTTTTTAAAATATCACGCTCATCAATGCGCACTTGAATGTTGCGTAAAGCGATGAGAGGCGCAGTGGTTATTTGCTGTTGCACTGCTGACATTTTCCAGAAATCTCAATAATGCTGTGATGTGCAGTAAAGCGGTCAGAAGCTGCTAACTGATCGAGCTGTTGCAATAAACCTTGCGCCGATGCTTCTTTTACGGCTTTACAGTCCGTGCAAATTAAGAATGCGGCCTGATGCCCTTCACGTGGATGACAACATGGAATATAGGCATTGATTGAAGTTAAACGGTGAATCAGCCCTTTTTCCAATAAAAAATCCAAGGTGCGATAAACAGTAGGCGGTGCCGCAGGTCGGTCAGACTCGCTTTTGATTTTCGCTAACAAATCATAAGCACCCATCGGCGCAGAAGCTTTAAGAATAAGCTCCAGTACTTCTTTACGCAGTGGTGTTAAACGCGCACCCGTTGCCGCACATAAACTTTCTGCTTCGGCAAGACGTTGATCGACATTGTGATGGTCGTGAACGCCATGTAATGCATTGTGATGCTCGTGCGAACATAAGCTCATAGCCACCCCAGTTGAACTTTAAAAGAAAAACGACAGTAAATCTTAGCATGAAGCGTAATCAGTTTCGATTGTACATAGGTATTTTTGTAAATTTGTTATACTATAACATTTATCGATTTTTCGTGATGTGTGGCAATGTTTCGTTTATTTAGTTTCTGTTTTTTGGCGCTGTTCAGTACAGCAAGTATGGCGCAAGCGCTGGTTGTATCAACGCACCCATTGTATTTGATCGCTGAAAAAGTCACGAAAAACATCGAAACACCAACTTTATTGTTGGCAGATCAAACAGGGCATGATGTGTCACTCACGCCTGCGCATCGCAAAACTATTCAAGATGCAGGGCTAATTATTTGGTTGGGCAAGGCACATGAAGCACCTTTAGAGCGGATATTGAAACAAAATACTAAAGCGATTGCCTTATTAGAAGCAGGGATTATGCAAACCCTGCCACAGCGTTCTGAGCGTGGCGTAGCCTTAAAAAATACAGTAGACAGTCATGTCTGGCTTGATCCAAACAATGCGGTACGCATTGCCTTCTTTATCGCAGCCTTGCGTTCTCAGCAAATGCCAGAACATCGTGATGCTTATTGGAACAATGCACGTGCCTTTGCCCAAGAGCTGTTTGCCACTGCACATCAGTTACGTGGACTGGGTGCTGCACAGCCTTACTGGGCCTATCACGATGCCTATCAATATTTAGAACGTGCCTTAAATTTAAAATTTGCAGGTTCATTGACCAATGATCCGCATATTGCCCCTACGGTTGCCCAAATCAAATATCTGAATGATCACCGCCCAAGCCGTAAAATGTGTTTGCTTGCAGAAGGGCATGCCAGTAAAAGCCAGTATATGAAATTGAATCCAGTTGTGTTTCAAATGGTCGATGAAAGCATGCGTGGCACAGAAGATTTTGTGCAAGCTTGGCAGCAATTAGCCAAGCAAACCAAGGCTTGTGTATTAAATGCACGAAAATGATGCGTTTTTTAAGCAAATTTGAAATATGACAATTCCGAGACAAACATGCAAAAAAACACGACTAAGGTCGGGAAACGATTGCATGTTCAGGGGGCTAACTCTATAATGCCTGCGATAAAAAACGATCATCAGTTGAACTTGTCAAGCATTAATGCTGTGAGTGGATAAAAAAATGAGCCGAACTAGTCGCTTGATTGACCGACGATTAGCTAAAGCTTTGGTCTTCTTACAAGCATTCATGATTCCAGTTTCAGCCCTGATAGCGTGGGTCTTGAAAGACTCAACGGCTGCCTTAAGCGCTGCACTTGGTGCTAGTGTTTGTTGGTTGGCAAGTTGTTATTTTTCATGGCAGTCGTTTCGAGCAGCAGGTGCACGAGCGTCCAGACAGGTTCTTTCGAACATGTATAGAGGAATGCTCGGTAAGTTTGCAATCGTGATCGTAGGATTCATTTTAATTTTAAGCAATGTACAGCCGTTATCCCCGGTGGCATTGTTTTGTGGTTTTATGCTCGTTCAAAGCATGTCGTGGGTTGCGCCATTTTGGGTGTCACGATTACAAAAACGAGTCTAAACGCAGCAAAAATTGAAAAGTTTTTCAGGAATAGGCGAGATATCAAGCAGCACGCGATGTTCGTTTGTTCTATTAGTTTTTTTACATTGACCAGGTGTGATTTATGGCTGCTGAAGAACATGCCCTTACTTCGACCGAGTATATCAAGCATCACTTGACCAATATGACCTATGGCAAAATGCCAGACGGTTCATGGAAGTTGGCTGAGTCTGCTGAAGAAGCTCAACAGATGGGGTTCACTGCTATTCACTTGGATTCAATGGGTTGGTCTATCGGACTTGGTCTGATCTTCTGTTTATTGTTCTGGATTGTTGCGAAAGCTGCAAATTCAGGCGTGCCTGGTAAATTCCAGTCAGTAATTGAAGTGATTATCGAGTTTGTGGATTCAAGTGTACGTGATACCTTCCATGGGAAGTCTCGATTAATTGCACCCTTAGCATTAACCATTTTCGTGTGGATTTTCCTCATGAACTTGATGGATTTAATCCCTGTTGACTTTATTCCTTATGTAGCTCAACAGGCGATTGCATCTATGCTGGGTGTGGACCCTCATCAGGTTTACTTTAAAATTGTTCCGACTACAGATCCAAACATTACCTTAGGTATGTCTATTTCTGTATTCTTCTTAATTATTTTCTATAGTATTCGTGAGAAAGGTGTTGGCGGCTTCGTTGGTGAGTTGGCACTTAACCCATTCAACCCAAGTAATCCAGTTGCTAAAGTGCTTTTAATTCCATTCAACTTATTGTTGGAATTGACTACTTTCTTGGCGCGACCAGTTTCATTGGCTCTACGACTGTTCGGTAACATGTATGCGGGTGAGTTAATCTTCATTCTTATCGCGTTATTACCGTTCTGGATCCAGTGGGCATTGTCTGTGCCTTGGGCGATTTTCCACATTTTGATTATTACGCTACAAGCATTCATTTTCATGATGTTGACTATCGTGTACATGAGCATGGCAAGCGAAAAGCATTAATGGTATGGCCTAACTGTCATCGGGCGGTTGGGCACACAATTTTTTAACTTAATTTGGTATAAAACCTAACCTCTGAGGAATTATCATGGAACTCACTTTAGGTCTAGTTGCAATTGCATCTGCTATCTTGATCGCTTTCGGTGCTTTAGGTACTGCGATTGGTTTTGGTCTTTTAGGCGGTCGCTTCCTTGAAGCTGTTGCTCGTCAACCAGAATTGGCTCCACAACTTCAAACTCGTATGTTCTTAATCGCAGGTCTTCTTGATGCTGTGCCTATGATCGGTGTTGGTATTGGCTTGTTCTTCATCTTCGCTAATCCATTTGTAGGTTAATCAGCTTAATTCCGAAATTCACTATTTGAGGAATTTGCAATGAATATCAACCTCACATTGTTTGGCCAAGCGATTGCATTTGCGATTTTCGTCGCATTCTGCATGAAGTTTGTATGGCCACCACTAATCAATGCGATTAGTGAGCGTCAGCGTCGTATTGCTGACGGCTTAAATGCAGCTGAAAAAGCCAAAGCTGATCTTGCCGATGCGCAAGCTCAAGTGAAAGCTGAATTAGATGCAGCTAAAGCACAAGCGGCTCAATTGATCGAACAAGCGAATCGTCGTGCAGCACAATTGGTAGAAGAAGCGCGTACCCAAGCATCTGCTGAAGGTGAGCGTATTCGTCAACAAGCGAAAGAAGCTGTTGATACAGAAATCAATTCTGCTCGCGAAGAATTACGTCAACAAGTAGCTGCGCTTGCAGTAACTGGTGCAGAGAAAATTCTTAGCCAGCAAGTTGACGCAGAAGCTCACAATGCCATGCTGACTCAGCTGGCTGCTAAACTTTAAGAGAGAGGCAGATTATGGCTGAACTCTTGACGTTGGCACGCCCATACGCTAAAGCAGCATTTGCTTACGCTTCTGAGCAAGGTGCAACTGACAATTGGTCAACAGCACTTAACTTGCTCAGTGCTGCGGTGCAAGACGAGGCATTTTCAGCTTACTTAAATCGCCCTGAGCTTACGCCTGCTGAGCAGGTGAGTATTTTTGCCAAAGTTTTAGGTGAAGACCAAACTGCAGCAGTGTCAAACTTTTTGACATTGCTTGCTGAAAACAACCGTTTGGCTTTGCTTCCTGAAATTCAAGCAGAATACGAACAGCTCAAATCACAGAATAACAATACTGTGGATGTTGTGATTGAATCAGCATTCCCATTGACTTCTGTACAAGAACAAATTCTTGCTCAAGCGTTAGAAAAACGTTTCGCTGCGGCAGTAAATGTTTCTGTAGAAGTGAACCCAGCGTTAATTGCGGGTGTGGTTATTCGTGCAGGCGACCAAGTGATAGATGATTCTGCGCTTAACAAGCTTGAAAAAATGCGGACACGTCTTTTAGCTTAATTGCGAAGACTGAACTAATAAAAGATTGAGGTATAGCGCAATGCAACAACTGAATCCATCCGAGATCAGTGCGCTCATTAAACAGCGTATCGGCGATCTGGACACCAGCGCGACCGCTAAAAACGAAGGTACCATTGTTATGGTATCCGACGGTATTGTGCGCATTCACGGCCTTGCTGATGCAATGTACGGTGAAATGATCGAATTCGACGGCGGCTTATTTGGTATGGCACTGAACCTAGAACAGGATTCAGTGGGCGTCGTTGTTTTAGGTAACTACTTAAGCCTTCAAGAAGGTCAAAAAGCACGTTGCACAGGTCGTGTATTAGAAGTTCCGGTTGGTCCAGAACTTTTAGGCCGTGTAGTAGATGCTTTGGGTAACCCAATTGATGGTAAAGGCCCTATTGATGCAAAATTAACTGATGCTGTAGAAAAAGTAGCACCAGGCGTAATTTGGCGTCAATCAGTGGATCAACCTGTTCAAACTGGTTATAAATCAGTTGATACCATGATCCCTGTAGGCCGTGGTCAACGTGAGTTGATCATTGGTGACCGTCAAACTGGTAAAACAGCAATGGCGATCGATGCGATCATCGCTCAGAAAAACTCTGGCATTAAGTGTGTATACGTAGCAATTGGTCAAAAACAATCGACTATCGCAAACGTAGTACGCAAGCTAGAAGAAACTGGCGCTATGGCGTATACAACTGTTGTTGCAGCAGCAGCGGCAGATCCAGCAGCAATGTTGTATCTTGCTCCGTACTCTGGATGTACAATGGGTGAATACTTCCGTGACCGTGGTGAAGACGCGCTTATCATTTATGATGACTTGTCTAAGCAAGCTGTTGCGTATCGTCAAATTTCATTGCTTTTACGTCGTCCACCAGGTCGTGAAGCTTATCCGGGTGACGTGTTCTATCTACACTCGCGTCTACTTGAGCGTGCTTCTCGTGTATCTGCTGACTACGTTGAGAAATTCACTAACGGTGAAGTTAAAGGTCAAACTGGTTCTTTAACTGCATTGCCGATTATTGAAACTCAAGCAGGTGACGTATCTGCATTCGTTCCAACCAACGTAATTTCGATTACTGATGGTCAGATCTTCTTAGAAACATCATTATTCAACGCAGGTATCCGTCCTGCTGTGAACGCGGGTATTTCTGTATCGCGTGTTGGTGGTTCTGCTCAAACTAAGATCATCAAAAAATTGTCTGGTGGTATCCGTACCGCTTTGGCGCAATACCGTGAATTGGCAGCATTTGCTCAGTTCGCTTCTGACCTTGATGAAGCAACTCGTAAGCAACTTGAACATGGTCAACGTGTAACTGAGTTAATGAAGCAGAAACAATATGCGCCATACTCAATTGCTGACCAAGCTGTTTCAGTTTATGCATCTAACGAAGGCTACATGGCTGACGTAGAAGTGAAGAAAATCGTAGACTTTGATGCTGCGTTAATTTCTTACTTCCGTTCAGAAAATGCTGCGTTAATGCAACAAATCGATGAAACTGGTGATTTCAACAAAGACATCGAAGCTGCAATCAAAGCAGGTATTGAAAGCTTTAAAGCGACTCAAACTTACTAATTTAGCATTGGCTAGTTAGGGGTTTGGTTCACGGAATCAACCTTCGGAAGCCTGAAAGGGCTTTCGAATACTAGGTTAAGCGTATGGCAAATTTAAAAGAAATTCGCGCCAAAGTTGCTAGTATCAAGAGCACGCAAAAGATTACTCGCGCGATGCAAATGGTTGCTGCTTCTAAGATGCGTCGTGCGCAAGAGCGCATGGCTCAAGGCCGTCCGTATGCCGAAAATATGCACCGTGTAATTGCTCATTTGGTACAGGCGAACCCTGAATACAAACATCGTTATATGATCGAACGCCCTGTAAAACGCGTAGGTTATATCATCGTGTCTTCAGATCGTGGTTTGGCAGGTGGCTTGAACATTAACTTGTTCAAGAAAGTTGTAAAGCATGTACAGCAACAACAAGAGCAGTCAATTGAAGTTCAGTTTGCTTTAATTGGTCAAAAAGCGGTTTCGTTTTTTAAAAACTACGGCGGTAAAGTGCTTGGTGCAACTACAAACGTAGGTGATGCGCCAAGTCTTGAACAGTTATCTGGTTCTGTGCAAGTGATGTTAGATGCGTACGATAAAGGCGAGTTAGATCGCATTTACCTCGTATCGAATGGCTTTGTAAATGCCATGACTCAAGATCAGAAAATCGAACAACTTGTTCCTTTAGCAGCTGCTGAAGAAAACAAGACTCTTAACCGTCAATACGGTTGGGACTATATCTATGAACCAGAAGCTGAAGAGCTGTTAAATGGTTTATTGGTTCGTTACATCGAGTCTATGGTTTATCAAGGTGTGATTGAAAACATCGCATGTGAACAGTCTGCACGTATGGTTGCAATGAAAGCTGCAACAGACAACGCAGGTGAACTGATCAAGAGCCTACAACTTATTTATAACAAGCTGCGTCAAGCCGCGATTACTCAGGAAATTTCTGAGATCGTTGGTGGTGCCGCTGCCGTTTAACATTATTAGTTTGAATTGAGGAGACAGCAATGAGTGGCGGTCGTATCATTCAGATCATCGGCGCGGTTATCGACGTCGAGTTTGAACGCAACAGCGTTCCTAAGATCTATGACGCTCTCCAAGTTGACGGTACTGAAACTACATTAGAAGTTCAGCAACAACTTGGTGATGGCGTAGTTCGTACTATTGCAATGGGTTCTACTGAAGGCCTTAAGCGTGGTTTGAACGTAACTAACACTAACGCTCCAATCTCTGTACCTGTAGGTACAGCGACTCTTGGTCGTATCATGGACGTTCTTGGTCGCCCTATCGACGAAGCTGGTCCAGTTGCAACTGAAGAGCGTTTACCAATTCACCGTCAAGCGCCTTCTTATGCAGAACAAGCGGCTTCTACTGACCTTCTAGAAACAGGTATTAAAGTCATTGACTTACTTTGCCCGTTCGCAAAAGGTGGTAAAGTTGGTCTGTTCGGTGGTGCGGGTGTTGGTAAAACCGTAAACATGATGGAGTTGATCAACAACATCGCTAAAGCGCACTCAGGTTTATCTGTATTCGCTGGTGTTGGTGAGCGTACCCGTGAAGGTAACGACTTCTATCACGAGATGAAAGACTCTAACGTTCTTGACAAAGTAGCCATGGTTTACGGTCAGATGAACGAGCCACCTGGTAACCGTTTACGCGTAGCGTTAACTGGTTTGACTATGGCTGAGTACTTCCGTGATCAAAAAGACGAGAACGGTAAAGGTCGTGACGTATTATTGTTCGTAGACAACATCTACCGTTATACACTAGCAGGTACTGAAGTATCAGCACTTCTAGGTCGTATGCCATCTGCAGTAGGTTACCAGCCTACACTTGCAGAAGAGATGGGTGTTCTTCAAGAGCGTATTACTTCAACTAAGTCTGGTTCGATTACATCTATTCAAGCTGTATACGTACCTGCCGATGACTTAACTGACCCATCGCCTGCTACAACGTTCGCGCACTTAGACGCAACTGTAGTATTGAGCCGTGACATTGCATCTCAAGGTATTTACCCTGCGATCGATCCACTAGACTCAACTTCACGTCAGTTAGATCCATTAGTTGTTGGTACTGAGCATTACGAAATTGCTCGTTCAGTTCAAAACGTTCTTCAACGTTATAAAGAATTGAAAGACATTATCGCAATTCTTGGTATGGACGAATTGTCAGAAGAAGACAAACTTACTGTATACCGTGCACGTAAGATCCAACGTTTCTTCTCTCAACCGTTCCACGTAGCAGAAGTATTTACTGGTGCGCCTGGTAAACTTGTACCGCTTAAAGATACAATTCGTGGCTTTAAAGGTCTTCTAGCTGGTGAATACGATCATATCCCAGAACAAGCGTTCTATATGGTTGGTGGTATTGACGAAGTGATTGCTAAAGCCGAGAAACTTTAATTAGCAGCTCTAATTTAGGAGATTCTCATGGCGACTATGCAATGTGACGTTGTAAGTGTAAAAGAGTCTTTGTACTCTGGCACTGTGACTATGCTAATTGCAAAAGGTGCTGGCGGTGAACTCGGTATTATGCCGGGTCACGCACCACTAGTAACTTTGCTTCAGCCGGGTGCAATCCGCGTTCTGCTGGAAAATGGTACAGAAGAATTAATCTATGTATCTGGTGGTGTTCTAGAAGTTCAACCGCATGTTGTTACGATTCTTGCAGATACTGCAGTTCGTGCAGAAAACTTAGATGAAGCAGCAATTCTTGAAGCGCGTAAACACGCTGAACAATTGTTGGCGAATCAAAAGAGCGATTTGGACTCTGCTGCTGCTTTGGCTGCTTTGGCAGAAACTGCTGCACAGTTGGAAACCATCCGCAAAATCAAAAACCGCGCACTTTAATTGCTGGTTTAAGATTGAAAAAGCCACTCGAAAGAGTGGCTTTTTTTATGGCTGATAAAAGTGAATTACTGCAGTGTTTGATATTTCAGAAGCTTAGGACGCATCAGCAGCATCAGTTTTGCTATTCGAAGTCGCTTCACCCTGCAAAATCATACCCGCCAACTTCACCATTTCAGATTGAATATTGCCCATTTGCTGTTCTAGCTTTTTAAAATCGACCTGACTAAGGTTAATTTGACCGTTTAAAAACGGGGAGTTTAAAACTTGTTGATTGGCTGCTAACAGGTTTTGACGAATCGTATCAATTTCTTGTGTTTTTAAATCTAAGCTGCTGAGGGTTTGATTAAAACCATGCAGTTGCTGTTGTAATTGAGTTGTAGCAAGCTGGAGTTGTTGTGGGTCTTGTGCGTTGATTGCTGTTTGCAATTCTGATTTGGACTGATTGAGCTGTTCAACATATTGTCCAGCTTTAAGTTGTAGATCAGCTACATCGCGCACAATGTAAAACATATTGCCGCTGCTTAGGGGTGCTTGTGTTGCATCAGGATTGCTATTGCTAGAAGTTACAGTCCCTTGTTCTTCGACTGAGCTGCTTTGAGGGCCAGATGCCTGTTCACAAGCACTGAGTAGTAAACCTGCGCTGAGTAGGGGGAGCAGTATTGCATATTTAGAAAATGGTGTATTCATCTTGATCTAATCATTTATAAGGCATTAAAACCAATATAAAACGAAAATATGAATAAAAAACAGATTATTGCAAAGCAATAACAAATATTAGAAGTGTGGTTGAAACGAAAAACAAGGAATTGCCGAAGCAAATTCCCTGTATAAAGTGTTCATTGCCAAGCATTATTTAGCGAGTTCTGCTGCAATCGCATCCAAAATTCGTGGGTCTTCTGCAGTTAGATCAGGCGCAAAACGTGCTACGACTTCACCTTGCTTGTTAACTAGGAATTTTTCAAAGTTCCATAAAATTTCCGGTGGATTATTTGGGGTTAAGCCATAATCGACCAAATCTTTCCACCATGGGCCTTCACCTATGCGTTCTGGAATGGCCTGAATTAAGGTGCGATACAATGGGTGCTTGTGCTCACCCACCACAGGAATTTTAGCAAATAACGGGAAACTCACCTGATAATTCAATGAACAGAATTCCTGAATTTCTGCATCACTGCCTGGTTCTTGAGCCAAAAAGTCATTGGATGGAAAAGCCAAAATTTCCAAACCTTGTGTTTTTTGATCCGCATACAATTTTTGTAAGCCTTCATACTGTGGGGTTAAGCCACATTTAGAGGCGACATTAACAATCAACAATACTTTTCCAGCATATTGATTTAATGTGGTTTCTTCACCTGAATTGGTGAGAACGGGAATGTTATAGACCGAATGGCTCATGTAAGTGTCCAAATGCGAATGATATAAAGTGTTATTGTTTTAACTGGATTTATAAAGCACAGCAAGTTGAAAACCAGAAAATTTATTGTATTTGTGTGCAAAAGAAGAGGGAGTATCAATTAAAAAAATATAAGGATTATCATCATTTAAAAATATTGGTGGATAAGTTGAGCGAAAAGTGCCATAAATAGCCCTGAAGTTTAGTTTGGGCTTCAAGCAATCAATTCAATTGGATGATCAGAAAACAGCAGCAAGCTTATGCAGCTGACGTGCAACAAGGATGATGCAGACATGACACAGCCAGCCAAAGGTGCACTTTGGGCAATTCTACTCCCTGTGATTGCGGTATTAATTTGGTCGCTTAATATTGCCGTGACACGTTATGTCGCAGAATATATTTCACCAGTGAGTATCAGCTTTTACCGCTGGCTTATTGCATTTTTGATTCTCACGCCTTGGATATTACCTAAAGTTTGGCAGCAACGCAGTTTAATTCGTCCACATTTAAAACAGCTAGCTGTTTTAAGTGCCTTTGGTTTGGTGCTGTATCAAGGGCTAAGCTACACTGCAGCCAATTATACGACTGCCACCAACATGGGCATCATCAATGCATTTATTCCTATGTTTACGGTATTGGTGTCTTTGATTATTTTAAGGGACATTCCGACAAAATTTGCAATTTTGGGCTGTATCATTTCATTTTTTGGCCTGTTGTATGTGATTGCACAGGGTGATTTCAGCCAATTAGCACAGCTGACTGGGCATGCAGGCGACATGCTGATGGTGCTAGCCGTGTTCTTTTATGCTTTTTATGGGGTGTTTTTAAAGAAATGGAATTTAAAACTACCTTTAATGCTCAGCCTGTATGTGCAAATAATTTTTGCGCTGATTTATCACCTACCTTTTATTGTGTGGCTCGGCTTAGATCCGCTCAATAGTCAAAATAGTTTTAGTGTTTTGTATGCGGGGATTTTTCCATCCATTATTGCGCCTTTAGTATGGATGCTGGCAGTACAGCACTTAGGGCCAAACCGTACCAGTATTTTTATGAATTTGATGCCTGTATTTACTGCAATCATTGCTTATTTTTGGTTGGCAGAAGTATGGGGGAGCTATCACACTGTTGGTGGTTTGATTATTTTAGTGGGCATTGTTTTGGCTCAAATGAAAACTCGTGTGCAAATTCCACTAAAAAATTGAGTGAATTTGCTCTTTTTTTGAGCATGAAAGATGTATCTAAAATACTGTTTTATTCAAAAAATATACAGGATTTAGGCATATAATTTATGACAGTTTTTTTAATTTTTCTAAAATAATTGAAAAAATAGTAAGATAATTTAAATTGTTAAGAAAAAGTGATAAGTCTATCATTGATTATTTATGTTAGATTAATAGAAATAATCTATTTGTATAGTCGACTAAATTACTCCATAATTCACGTACTGGAAATGATCTGCTCTAGCAAAAACTTAGTAAGACATCATTCACAGCAAGATTTTCGTACCCTCTGGATGTGCTTTTATACACATCCTTTTTATGCTCAACCATCCCTATATGGTTGAGCTTTTTTTTATCTAAAATTTGTCTAAGCCTAGGCGCGAATGACCAAACCTGTCTCTGCATCTAAAATTCGGCTAGGTTGTTGGCTTAAGCCTAAATCACCATTTAAATAATGCAGTTGTTGCTGGAAATAATGGGTTGCTTCTTGTAGGGAACGCGCAGGTTCATGTCCAGCAGGGTTGGCACTGGTTGAAACAATAAAGCCATCAAAAGCATGGCATAAAGCCATACATAAAGGATGGTTGGTCACGCGTACCGCAACTTTCGGGTGTTGTCCTGTAATCCAGTTTGGAATGGCCGCTGTGGTAGGTAACAGCCAAGTGGTGGCACGCTCAGTCGGATGTGTATTGCTCCATGAGGCAATTACACGATCTCGCATATCTGGTTTTAAATCTTCAAGCAGATGTTCTACCTGCGACAGATGCCCTGCCAGTAAAATGACGCCTTTTTCAATTGGACGTTGTTTGAGGCGTAATATTTCCAAAAAAGCCTGTTGATTATAAGGATCACAACCTAGACCCCACACTGCCTCTGTTGGATAGGCCAGCACTTGTCCCTGTTGTAGACATGCAGCGGCTTCGGTGACAGAGGTGGTAATCATGCGAGTTGACCTAAACAGAAATGGGAGAGGGCTATTGTGAACCTTATTTGTGAGGACGACAACGCAGATACAGGCCTGATTGCTGCATTGCTAAGCCCATGAGCTCAAGTTCCATTAAATAAGCTGTGAGTACGGCAATTTCCAAGTCGAGCTGTTGTGCCAAGTGGTCAATACTTTGTCCGACCCAATCCAATTGATGATACAACGCCAATAAATGCTCAGGAATCTGCGTCACGATTTTATGGATAGGTTGTGGCGAGGTGGCTGTATCAGGTATGGTTGTATTGCTTTCTCCTGTTTGAGCATTCATTTTTGAAGATGGCAAGGTTGAGTCAGAGCTCAATTGATCAATATTTTGTTGTTGATATTGCCATTGAGTCGGCAATGCCAAATCTTCAAGCACCTGTTCAGGATGATCCACCAAAATTGCACCTTCACGAATTAATTGATGGCAACCCTGATGAAACTCACTGTAAATATGACCAGGAATAGCAAAAATCAATTTACCTTGCTCGGCTGCGCATTTGGCGGTAATCAGTGAACCACTATTTAAACTGGCTTCAGCAACAATAACGCCTAAACTCAATCCACTCACCAACCGATTACGTCGTGGAAAATTTTGCTGCAAAGGTTTGGTGTGAGGTAAAAATTCTGTAATCACTGCACCGCCACGCTCCACAATCTGCTGGCGGAGTGTATGGTGGGCGCTCGGGTAGGTGCTGTCTAAACCTGTGCCCATGACTGCAATGGTACGATGGTGTGCCAAAGCGCCTTGATGTGCAGCTTCATCAATACCTTGTGCCAGACCGCTATTGATAAAGAAACCTTGCTCACTTAAATAATAGGCAAAATCATAGGCCACTTGCCGTCCGTGTGGGCTGGCTTTGCGACTGCCCACAATTGCGATTTGAGCTTGCAGTAAAGCCTGAGCATTGCCTTGCCCAAATAAAATTGGAGCTTTGTTTGCATAGGGGCGTAGTTGGTTAGGGTAGTTGGGAATCATCCAAGGTCAGGATAAAATCACAATGCTGTTGTAATTGTTTTAAGACGTTTTCAAAGGCATGTTGCCCTGACTGACTAAGATATTCTTTAGCACGCTGTTGATGGTTGGCATGTACACGTACTTCTGACCAAGCCAAAAGATGTTCGGGCTGTACTGCGGCAGCCACGGAACCAAAATATTGTTCTAGTTTATAAAAACTCGACAGTGAATGCTGAACCAAATACCACAACTTAATGTAGTCAATTTGATGTGGGGTGAATGAATTCAACATGTCACCATCTCAGACTATTTTTAGTCGTCCATTAGGGGTGTTTGTAAGTTCGCACCCACTTTAATTGGCAATTCGCTGTCTAATACATAGGCATAGCTGATGTGATCAAAGCTTTTGAAGACCATGATATTACCAATGCGTTCGCCTGGAAGTTGCACACGCTCTTTGGTTTTCGGGTCAGTCACAACTTCGCCTTTTTGAGCGACAGAGAATACGTGGCCTGATTGCACGCCATGCAGCGTACCACGGTCAATGGCAACCACACTGTGTTTTGCAGCCGTACCAATAGAACCCATTACACGAACCACTTGACCGCCTGCAGTTACATTTTCAGCATGGGTCGGATAGAACAGCGTTGGTAACATTGGGTCATAAACAGGCAAGACACGGTCACCACGACGCACTTCAGCGTTGTAAGTGTCGGTCAACTCAAGCGTAGTAATGTCATTTTCACCACGTACTGCAATACCAGTTGCAACTTGAGTGAGTTCTAAGCCTGCATTGAGTTTTTGACCATTGGCATCGGTTAGGATGTATGGTTCGCCTTCGCGATAGACAGCATAACGTTGACCAACTTCTAGGCCTGCACCACGTGCATACACGCTTTGTCCTTTAGCAGCCAACACGCGTTGATCAGAAGTACCTAAAATATAAGGCGTGCCTTGCAGTGCATCTGCGGCAATAATGCTGCTGCGCTCTAACCAGTGCTTGATGTATTCCAGTGGGATCACAGGAATTGTATTATTTAAAGATTCTACGCGAATTTGCGGCTGTAAATTGGTGCTCTTGCCTGTGTAACGACGAATAATGCCTTCACAGCCATCACCTTCATCTTTACCAATAATTGGGCGACCTTCATAGGTACACATTAACAAGCGGTCACCCGGGAAAATCCAGTGTGGATTTTTCACGTGGCGGTTGCTTGCCCAAATTTCAGGCCAGCGTAGTGGATTATTCAGGAATTTTTTAGAAATATCCCACAAAGTATCGCCTTTTTTCACCACATACACATTCGGTGCATTGGCTTTTAAAGCAGGTGGATTAATATTTCGTGCAGGTGCTGCTTCAGCCACACTCATTGCCCCAAGTCCCACAGTGAGACATACAGCGAGTGCTAAAACTTGCTTTTTAAACCCCAAGACACGAAAAGAGGATGTGTCTGTCAAAACCTTTTTCATTATCATAATTCCTAAAATTATGTATGTAGTTGCGTTATAATAACGATCTTACACACATTTTTTTGATGAAGCATTCCTTCATTCGGTTTTTTGATCAATGGCATATAAGTGAGGACGTCCTATGGCCTTATTACCTATTTTAAGTTTCCCGGATCCCCGTTTGCGTACCATTGCCAAACCAGTTGAAGAAGTGACCGACGAAATTCGTCAGCTTGCTGCAGATATGTTTGAAACTATGTATGCCGCACCAGGAATTGGTCTAGCTGCGACACAGGTAGATCATCATATTCAGCTGATTGTCATGGATTTATCTGAAAATAAAGATCAACCCATGGTCTTCATTAACCCCAAAGTTACCCCATTGACTGAAGAGACCCAACCGTATGAAGAAGGGTGTTTGTCAGTGCCTCAAATATACGACAAAGTTGAGCGTCCGTCACGTGTAAAAATTGAAGCGATTAACCTTGAGGGTCAAACCTTTGAGCTAGAAGCAGATCAACTTCTCGCTGTTTGTATCCAACATGAAATGGATCACTTAAATGGTAAATTATTTGTCGATTATTTATCACCACTCAAAAGACAGCGTGCCCGTGAAAAAGTGGAAAAAGTAGTGCGCCAGCGTCAGAAAGAAAAAGTTGCTGTGAAGCGTTAAAACAAACCACAATCTAGTTGTCCATGTTTAGACCAAAGCATAAAAATCAGCCCAATTTCGATTGGGCTTTGTTATACTTGCGCCACACAAATTCAGGATAGATGTTTTTGTTGTTGCGTAGTGGCTTACTGCTTTCATTTATCGCAGTTTTTTTACAGATTGCTGTATTTTTACAGCCTTTGCTGCCTGAGCAATATCAAGTTGCGCCAGTCTGTGAAACCATCACGCGAGCACTTTTGTTGCCACAAGCCCACGCAGTGCATACAAATTCTTCGCATACTGCACATTCATCTACATCACAGACCGATGATCAGCAACTGACCGTACAGCATGAACATCATCATCACGATGCTTCACATCAATGTCAGTATTGTACGGTCTATGGCAACTTGGTCTTGCCACCTGAATTAGAGCTTAAAGAGGTGCTTGATCGCATTCAGGTACGTCTTTTGGCTTTCCAAAAACGTTTTCAACACGTTTGGTTTGCACTTCAGCAACTCTTTTTACTTCCGCAGGGGCGTGCTCCACCTCACTTTGCATAAATTCAATGTTTTTCGGGTTTGCTTTGACCCTAACTGTATTTATGTTTTGAAGTGAGAAATAAAATGGCTCAGCCTAAATTTTTATTACAGCCTGTTGCGGCTGCAGTTTGTGTTGCCTGCTATTCAGCAAGTGCGTTTGCCGATCAAAGTATGCTGTCTGCGAATACGCATAGCCTTGCGCCTATTGTTGCAACCGCACAACAGGGCAATGATGCCAATGGTTTAGTGGTTCGTGCTAATCCAAAACAACCCATTCAGCCGATTCCAGCCACAGATGGTGCAGACTATTTGCAAAGCATCGTCGGCTTTAGTGCGGTCAACAGTGGTGCGGGTACCAATGGCGATGTGACCTTCCGCGGCATGTTTGGTTCACGTATTAAAATTTTAACCGATGGTTCTGAAAACTTAGGTGCATGCCCGAGTCGTATGGATTCACCAACCTCTTATATTTCACCAGAAAGTTTTGATGAAATTACCGTCATTAAAGGGCCGCAAACGGTGCAATATGCCAACACAGGTTCGGCTGCAACGGTATTGTTTGAGCGTAAGCCTGAACAATTTGGTGAAGGTCAAAACTATCGTGGACAAGCCAGTGTTTTGATGGGTTCATTTGGTCGTTTGGATCATAATATTGAAGCAGCAGCGGGCGATGCGCAGAAATACATTCGTTTAAACGCCAACCGTTCTGTGGCAGACAGCTATAAAGATGGCAATGGTACAACTGTTCCTTCAGATTGGGAGCGTTGGAATGCTGATGTCGCTTTAGGTTGGACACCCGATGAAAATACTTGGCTTGAGTTGACAGGTGGTCGTGGTGATGCCGAAGTGGTTTATGCAGGCCGCATGATGGATGGTTCTGAATTTGATCGCGAAAGTTTGGGTTTGCGTGTAGAAAAGAAAAACATCACTGATGTGATTAAGAAAATTGAAGCACAGGTGAACTATAGTTTTAATGATCATGTGATGGATAATTATAGTCTGCGTAAAGTGGGAATGGCAGAACACCACATGACTAAAGAACTTGTGGAAGCTAAATCTGCCATGAATGTGACTCGCCGTACTTTAAATGCGCGTATGGCTGTGACACATGAGTGGGATAAATTGCAGTTTATTACAGGTATTGATAGTCAACAGAATAAGCATGGTAAAGGCATGTATTCAGCCACAATGCCGAAAATGAATTTCCCTGTAACAACCGATATGGAATTTCAATCCTATGGTGGTTTTGGTGAGCTGAGTTATGAACTGAATGATCATAATAAGTTGGTTACAGGTATACGTGTTGATCAGATCGAAGTAGACGCAGTACAAACGGCTCAACAACGTAAAGAAACCTTGCCAAGTGGTTTTATTCGTTTGGAAAATCAACATCCACACCATGATGCTAAAACTTATGTCGGTTTGGGCTATGTAGAGCGTATGCCTGATTATTGGGAATTGTTTAGTCCTCTGTCGGGTAACGGAAATAAAAATACGTTTAATCACATTAATACTGAAAAAACCCTTCAATTGGACTTTGGCTATCAACATGAACATGGTGCATTCAGCTCTTGGGCATCGGCTTATGCAGGTTTAATTAATGATTATATTTTGACGAATTACAAACTGAGAGATGAAAATAAGCCTCAGAGTAAAGAAAATCCTTTAGAGGCGCATACTCGAAATGTGGATGCAACGATTGCAGGTGCAGAAGTTGGTATAGGTTATCAATTTACCGATGCTTTGCAGGCAGATGTGAGCGCCATGTATGCGTGGGGTGAAAACACCACAGACAATACGCCGTTACCACAAATTTCGCCTTTGGAAGGACGTTTAAACCTACGCTATGTTCAAGATAGATACACTTTAGGTGCATTATTACGTGTAGTCGATGGTCAAAGTCGTATAAGTAAAGATGAAGGTAATATCGTAGGTTACGACCTCAAAGAGAGCAGTGGCTTTGGCGTGTTGTCTTTAAATGGCAGCTATAACCTCAATAAAAGTGTTGATGTGTCTGTGGGTGTTGATAACGTTTTGGATAAAACGTATAGCGAACATTTAAATAAACTAGGTTTAAATGGGACTGGTAGTGCAGCAAAAGTTCAGTTTAACAATAGTGGTCGTAACTATTGGGCGCGTATCAGTATGAAGTTCTAATTTGAACTTTATTTAAACCAAAAGCAGGGTTTAGGCTCTGCTTTTTACTTTTTTATTAGAACAATTTCATATAAAACAATAGATTAAATCTTGTGATTGTATTTTGAAGAATTGCACAGATTTTTATTAAAATAAATTTATGAGATAAAACAGTAGCTTATCTATTTTTGGGTTTATAAAATAAACACTCGAAATATTTCTTTTACAAAAAGCCTTGCATGGCAAAATATTTGGCCTATAATGCACATCCATCGGCGGTGATGTTGATAAAAACTTGTTGAAAAACAATAGCTTGGTTGA
>NZ_JAAZQW010000032.1:0-24494 GCF_012371415.1 Acinetobacter sp. A3 | reverse complement strand
CAATCAATGAAATATTTTCGATTAATCAATCAGTAAAAATCCACACAAGTTGTTCTTCATAATCTCTTAATGATCTTATTTTCACTTCGTCAGTAAAAATATAACGCAAAACTTTCTCTACAACTTAACCCTGTGAGCTAAGTTTCTAAGTTGTTTCGCGTCGGGATGGGTGCATTATAGGGCAATTTCCTACACGTGCAAGTGCTTTTAACTGCTTGTTTTCACGAGTGTTGGATTTTTATGCATCATATTGGCTCAAAAATACACAAACCACCCTATAAACACTTAATTTTAAATAAAAATATATTTTTTATATTTTTATCATCAATATTTACTTATTTTGCAGCGAGCACAGGCTTTACCGTGACACTTAGAATTTTAACCGCTTGTTTAGGTACATTTTGGTGCATCCCATAGTTGCCCGTCGGTACTTTCACAATACGATCTACCACATCCATACCTTTAGTGACTTTACCAAATACCGCATAACCTGCATTTCGAGGGCTTCTATTTAAGAAGTCGTTATCTGCCACATTAATAAAGAATTGGCTGCTTGCAGAATCAGGGTGATTCATACGTGCCATTGCCAAAGTACCGCGTGTGTTCTTCAAGCCATTGCCTGATTCGTTACGAATAGTCGCTTTGGTTGGTTTTTCTTGCATCTTGGCATCCATACCACCGCCTTGCACCATGAAGCCTGGAATCACACGGTGGAAGATTGTGCCGTTATAGAAATTTGACTTGGCATAATCTTCAAAGTTTTTTGCAGAAATAGGCGCTTTGTCATTAAACAACTCAATTTCTATATTGCCCATGCTGGTTTTCATTTCAATAATGCTGTTTGCCGCCATTACATTAAAGCTCATCGCCATTGCGGCAAGTGTGAACATACTTTGTTTTAACATTTACTTGGCAATCCATCTGTGTTGTATTCGGAATTCGTCTATATTAATAAGATTACGATAATAAATCAGTGGCTATTTTTTATCACGCTGGAAAACTTATGTATAAAAATAATTCAGATCATACCGTGCTGTGTTTGCCGCCTTGGTTGTTGCAAGGTGAAGCCTATATTCTAAATTATTGGCTCAGCTCCTCTGCTTTAAAACAGGCACAGATTTTTGGCTTAACACCTTCAGCATTTGGGTGTGTGGTACAAATCATGTTGGTGCGCTATGCACAAAGCCCAATTGGCGCCTATGATGAGTTGCTGATTTTAGATCATCCCGTATTGCAACGACGTGTGTTATCTAATATTCCCAAGATTTTTGTTTCCACAGAATCTTCTGTCCAGCATGGACAACAACTTTGGGGGATTCCTAAAGAATTGGCCACATTTGAATGGCAGGCGCATGCTCAGCAAAGCACTTGTACCATTCGACAGGCAGATTTAGAACTCTGTATTCGATTTGAGCAGCATACAAAAGGTCGATACATCAATGTAAATAGTCAATATCTGCCCGCTGCATTATTAAAGATCACACAAATCTGGCAAGGTAAATGTTATCGCTTTAGTCCTTCATTTCGTGGTCAATTGATCCCACTAAAACAAGTTTCTTGGCAACCCAACTCCTCATTATTTCCAGATGTTTCCCAGGCACGTTTATTGACTGGCTTTTACGTGCCTGCGTTTGAACTGATTTTTCCTGAAGCCACAATTCATTCTAAGAAATAAAGTTCCACGTGAAACAAATTGAACCCATAGATACAGATTTTTAATGGCGAGGACGATCCCAAAACTTTCTAAAGTTTTTACACATTTCAATGCTGAGTTTTTTTGCACGGCTCGACACAAAACTCAGGTTAATAAAGCCATGTGCCTGATCTAAATATTCAACATACTTAGCCGTTACCTGATTTTGACGTAATTTATGTGCATAAATTTCCGCTTCATCGTGCAGCACATCATGCCCTGCTGTGACCACAAAAGCAGGCGCTAATTTTTTTAACTTCCCAAAAGTTGGAGAAATAATCGGATCATCCAAAGCCACTTGGTGCTGCGTAGCGTAGTGATGCGTCACGAAATCTATATCTTGCTCTGTGAGCACCAAGCCATCTTTATAGGCAAAAAATGAAGGGTGTCGGCTTTTAAAATCCAATGCAGGATAAATCAGGAACTGTGCCTCGGGTGCATAGGCACTGTGCACACTACGCTGCGCAACCACTGCCGCAATATTACCGCCAGCACTATCACCTGCCACCGCAATACGGTTTTTTAAAATTTTCATTTGACGACGATGTTGATAAGCCCACGCCAAAGCCTCTTCACAGACCTGAATAATCTGCTGTGGACTGGCTTCAGGTGCAAGCGGATACGCCACACTCAACACTTGCGCATTGGCATGCACTGCCATCAAACGACAGAATTCATCATGGCTGTCTAAACCACCCACCACAAAACCACCACCATGATAAAACACAATTAAAGGCAGTTTTTTATGCGGTGCAGGATGATAATAACGTGCTGCAATATCACCGCTGGGTAAATTTAAGCGAACCTCTTCCACACGCTTGACTGCTGTTGGCGTACTGGCAATAGATGCGATTTGACGGTCAAATTGCTGTCTGGACTGAATGGGGTCTGCACCAATAAAACCAACTTTACCTTGCTTTAATTGTGCCGCCATCATGCATTTAATAAAAGGATCAAGGTCAGGGTATTGATAAGGATAAGCCAAGGCCTGCGCTAAGGCTTCATGCGCTCTGTCAGGCAATTTATTTAAAAAACGCGCAGCCGTTCCCTGCCCTTTGTGTAACCTCTGTTTAAGCGATGAATTCAAGATTTGCATGATTGTTCCTTTTTATATGCGTAAATTCTTCATCATTTCTTCATGATTAAATGCAAAATGACCATTTTGTTATACAAGTGCTTCAATCGTTATACATATCTAAACTTTCTATACGCTAACCTGCTTTTATGACGCTGTCATTGACAATTTAGCTGCCCATTATGCATGTTTCTTGCAAATTCATAGATTGGCTCAGGAGGTGGAACATGGCTAAAAAACTGATATTACTCTCATGCGCTACTGCTTTTTTAGCCGTAGGCTGTGTCGCATTTCCTGAAGATGGTTACTACGATGGTCGCTATGATCCTCGTTATGAACGTCGCCATGATTATGATGATCGACGTTATGACTATGATCGTCAGCGTTGGGAATATCAACAGCGCCAACAACGGGTAGAATTAGAACGTCGCAAGCGTGAAATTGAGCGTCGTGAATGGGAACAAAACCGACAAAAGCAATTGCAACAGCAAAAACACGAGCAAGAACGCCAGCGTTTAGCTGAGCAACGTAAACGACTTCCGGAACAACAGCGCAAGCAGCTTGAACAAAAACGCAAACAGCAAGTCGAAGCTGAACGTAAAAAACGCGAAGATATACGTAAACGCTTGCAACAACAGCGTGATGCACAACAAAAACGCTGGCAGGAAAACCGTAAAGAGCGTGAATAACGTCGTGATCGTGATTAAAAGTGAATGCGTCATTGCTTATATAAGCACAATTTAGAAATACTTGCTCAGCATGTAATTCAAAATGATGGCGCAATCTTTCGATCATTTTATGACTTCGATAAAAACAAAAAAGATCAAGCAAAAAAAAGGCTTATCCAGAGGTTGGATAAGCCAGAAAACACATTTAACAATACACCAGAAACTACAGCGATATAGCATCTATGCGCAAAGAATAAGCAGCGTATAGACTGTTGTAAAATATTTAATTTCTCTGAAATTATTTGTTTTAGCTCTTACTTAACACACCATTAGCACAGCAACTTGATGAAAGCTAAAATCTAAAACCATAAGTAACAGATCAATCCCTATATAAATCAATTACTTTCATGCTTTTAAATCCACTTTTTCACCCCAAAATGCCGCATCATTTTTGCTTCAAACCCTCCTTCAATTGCAACATTAAAGTGCGGCAAAGTCGTTATTTTTAATTAAAGTTCAAAGCAAAATAAAATTAATCTGCAAAGACGCTTGAATTTTATCTGCCCTGCCCCGATTTCTTAGCTAATTACGAACTTCTCGAACCATGGCAGTTCAGCAATAACGCAGTTTGCATTAGCACTGACGCCAAAGGACTGTACATGTTTAAAAACCCATTTAAACGGAGTAAATCAATGGCAACTGAGCAGAACGAGCAAACTCAAGACCTTGAGCAAGCGCAAACGGAACCACAAACAGCGCAAGATACTGAGCAAGCAGAAGTTTCCGTTGAATCTTTACAAGAACAACTGAACAAACTTGAAGAAAGCTTAAAACTGGAAAAAGCACGTACTGCCAATGCTGTTTACGAAGCTGAAAAAACCAAAGAACGCTTAGAACGTGAAGCAGATACCGCTAAAAAGTTTGCTTTGGAAAAGTTTGCCAAAGAGTTATTGGATTCTGTAGATAACCTTGAACGTGCCATTGCCGCCAATGGCGATGAAAAAACCGCATTGTCTGAAGGTGTGGAACTTACGTTGAAATCTTTACTCAGCACCCTAGAAAAGTTTGGTGTGGTGGTGATTGATACAGCTAGCGGCTTCAATGCAGACCTGCACCAAGCAGTGGGTATTGATCCAACTGCGAAAGCCAACGAAATTGGTAACGTGTTACAAAAAGGCTACACCCTACATGGTCGTTTACTACGCCCTGCAATGGTGATGGTTGGCGCTTAAGCCTTATAAATTCGAGGGTTGATAAAAAATTTTCATCTAAACAACTTGAAAAATTTTGATTGGCTCTCATATCGAATAACAAGTGAAAACATTGCAAAAGAATTTTTGAGGAAACATCCAAATGGCTAAAATCATTGGTATTGACTTAGGTACAACTAACTCATGTGTAGCGGTACTTGAAGGCGACAAAGTTAAAGTAATTGAAAACGCAGAAGGCGCACGCACAACTCCATCTATTATTGCGTATAAAGATGGCGAAATTCTTGTAGGTCAATCTGCAAAGCGTCAAGCGGTAACCAATCCAAAAAATACATTATTCGCTATTAAGCGTTTAATCGGTCGTCGTTATGAAGACCAAGCGGTACAAAAAGACATTGGTCTTGTACCTTACAAAATCATCAAAGCAGACAATGGTGATGCTTGGGTTGAAGTGAATGACAAGAAACTTGCGCCACAGCAAATTTCTGCTGAAACTTTGAAAAAGATGAAAAAGACTGCCGAAGATTACTTAGGCGAAACGGTGACTGAAGCAGTAATTACTGTACCTGCGTACTTTAACGATGCGCAGCGTCAAGCAACGAAAGATGCGGGTAAAATTGCTGGTTTAGAAGTTAAACGTATCATTAACGAACCAACTGCTGCTGCACTTGCATTTGGTATGGACAAGAAAGAAGGCGACCGTAAAGTTGCTGTGTATGACTTGGGTGGTGGTACTTTTGACGTATCTATCATTGAAATTGCAGACCTAGATGGCGACCAGCAAATTGAAGTGTTATCTACCAACGGTGATACTTTCTTAGGTGGTGAAGACTTTGACAATGCCTTGATCGAATACTTGGTTGAAGAGTTCAAAAAAGAACAAAACTTCAACTTGAAGCAAGATCCATTGGCGCTACAACGTCTAAAAGAAGCGGCTGAGAAAGCAAAAATTGAGCTTTCTTCTTCTAACGCGACTGAAATTAACTTGCCATACATCACTGCAGATGCAACTGGTCCTAAGCACTTAGTGATTAACGTGACACGCGCTAAACTTGAAGGTTTAGTGGCAGACTTAGTTGCTCGTACTATTGAGCCATGTAAAGTTGCGCTTCAAGATGCTGGACTTTCAACATCAGACATCTCTGACGTAATTTTAGTCGGTGGTCAATCACGTATGCCACTTGTACAACAAAAAGTACAAGAGTTCTTTGGCAAAGAACCACGTAAAGACGTGAACCCAGACGAAGCAGTTGCAATTGGTGCAGCGATTCAAGGTGCGGTATTGTCTGGTGACAAAACTGACGTATTGCTTCTAGACGTAACACCATTAACGCTTGGTATTGAAACGATGGGCGGTGTGTTGACGCCAATCATTGAGAAAAACACTACGATTCCTGCAAAGAAATCTCAAGTGTTCTCAACAGCAGCGGACAACCAGCCTGCGGTAGATATTTCGGTTTACCAAGGTGAGCGTAAAATGGCTCAACAAAACAAATTGTTGGGTAACTTCCAATTAGGTGACATTCCACCAGCGCCACGTGGTGTGCCACAAATTGAAGTATCATTCGACATTAACGCTGACGGTATCTTGAAAGTATCTGCTAAAGACAAGAGCACAGGCAAAGAGCAATCTATTCAAATTAAAGCAAACTCTGGTTTGAGCGATGCTGAAATTGAAGCGATGATCAAAGATGCTGAAGCGAATGCTGAAGAAGACCGTAAGTTTGAAGAACTTGCAAAAGCACGTAACGAAGCCGATGCACTTGTTTCTTCAGCTCAAAAAGCAGTAAAAGACCTTGGTGAACAAGTCACTGCCGATGAGAAAACTGCGATCGAAACTGCGGTCACTGAACTTGAAGCCGTGACGAAAGAAAATGATGTAGATGCAATCAAAGCGAAAACTGAAGCATTGCAAAACATCATCATGCCAATTACACAACGTGCTTATGAAGCTGCACAAGGTCAAGGTGGTGCACAAGGTTTTGACCCGAATGCATTCCAAGGCGATGCAGGTCAACAAAAAGCTGACGATGGTGTGGTTGATGCTGAATTCACCGAAGTGAAAGATGACAAAAAATAATTTGTCGCTTTAACACAAACCAAAAACCGCGCTGCAAACCATTGCAGTGCGGTTTTTTTATGCCCAATGAATATGCATCTTTTTTTAAAACTTAGATTCTCAAATCAATACGCTAAAGCCTGAGTAAACCTCTAAATAGATTGAGTTACTGCCCTGCTTTCGGCTACAGTAAGTCAAAAAAGGAAGTTGCTTGGCGATGCGTTTGTTTCTTTTGGGTGCAATCATAGTATTTGCTATTTTGCTGATTTATCAAAATATTCAACACCCTCATACACGGCACAATACCGCACTTGATCGATTGCAACATCCTTTAGACACACGCTTACGCTACCGTATTGCAGAGCTAGACCCACGTTTTGGGTTGGGTCAAGCCGATTTGCTTCGCATCAGTCAGGAAGCTACCGATATTTGGAAACACGGCACGGGACAAGATTATTTTGTCTATGACCCAAAGGCCAAACTCGCAATTCATTTAATTTATGACCAACGACAAGATGAGTCTAATCAACGTCGTCAAGAGCTCAGTGAAATTGAACAACGTCAACAGCATTGGAATGAACAAAGCCTGCAAGTTCAGATGCTTAAACAGCAAATTGATGATAAAAACTCACAACTTGCTGCTAAAAAAATGCAGTTTGAGCAGCAACTCGCACAATACAATCAACAAGTTCAACAGATTAATCAAAGTGGTGGATTACATCCGTCACAACATGAGGTTTTTGCAGCTAAGAAGCAAGACATCCAGCAACATATGTGGAATTTAGAGCATGAAATTGCGCAATTTAATCAGCAAATTAATCAGCTCAATCAACAAGTAGATGCACTCAATCAACTGAATCAGGACATTGATGTATCTATACAACAATATAACATCCGCTTTCAGCCTCGTTTATTTGACAAAGGCAGTTTCGATGGACGTGCCATCCGAATTTATGAGTTTCAATCTGAAGATGATTTACGCTTAACCTTGGCACATGAGTTTGGACATGCACTTGGCTTGCAACATCACAATGACCCACATGCCCTAATGTACCCCATGTTAAAAGATCAACAGTTGAAAAATTTCCAACTCCGCCCGGCTGATATTGATTTGCTACATGCACGGCATTAAATAATCAAGCCGAATTAAAACAACCACACAGCCTGCCCCGCAGCATCGTTACATAGGCATTACACGCGAAGAGGCAGCAAATTTACTCATTTCATGTTATTGTGGACGCTCTGTATAACCCTGAACGATCTGTGGAGATTCATGTGAGTTACTACCATATTCTGATTGAAGTAAATGACCACATCAGCACGATTGAACAAACCCGTGATATCGAAATTTTTGATATTGTTGAGCTTCAACCTTATCTCCACTCGATTTTATTGCCATATTTTAATGAGCAAATCATTGAATTAGATGATGAAAATATTGAATACAAAGATATTTTGCATCTTGAAGTTAGACAGACCTTACTTCCAATTGAGCATTTAATTGAAGAAGAACAACGTCTACTACCAAGTGATACAGACATCACCATTTCAGCCTACGAAATTTTTAATAATCGTGAATTAAGCCAAGATGTCACGACTGTGATTTTTGATTTGCTCGAAGCTGTGAAGATTGATACCTCTGCGGTATAAATATTGAGCTTTAGCTAAAATATAAAAAAGGTCTGCAATGAAAGCAGACCTTTTTTTTATGTAAACATATTATTTTTATTGAGAAATATCTGCCGATTATTGCATCATTTGTTTGGCAGTTTCATTACGGAATGCACGCAAAATTTGTTGCCCTGCCCGACCCGTTGGTGACAACCCCAGTCGAATTTGCTCCTGACGAATCGCTTGACGGGTTTTGTCGCCAATTAAACCATCGACATCACCAATGTCATAACCACGATTTAACAAAAAGCGTTGAATTTCTCGGCGTTCTGCACGAGATGTGCCCGCATCATCGGTTGGCCAAGCAGTGCGGAATGCAGACTGCCCCATTAAACGATCAGACAAATGCGCAATCGCTAAAGCATAACTTTCTGCTGCGTTATAGCTATAAATTGCATCGAAGTTTCTAAACACCAAGAACACAGGGCCATTAGCACCTGCAGGCGCCATTAAACCAGCCTGACTACTACCCGACAAATTGCCCTGAATTAAAGCTGAGCCATCTGCACGAGTTAATCCACGGTTGACCCAACTACTTAGTGATTTTTTATTACGTCGCCCTTCTCCACTTAACGACATGCCGGCAGGAACATTCACCTCAAAGCCCCACGGCTGCCCTGTTTGCCAGCCACGGCGTTTTAAAAAGTTAGCAGTGGAAGCCAAAGCATCTGGAATACTGGAAACCAAGTCACGACGTCCATCACCATCAAAATCGACCGCCAATTCGTCATAGGTCGATGGCATAAATTGGGTATGTCCAAACGCCCCTGCCCATGAGCCTTTTAATTGTGATTCGGTGACATCACCACGTTGTAATAAACGCATAGTGGTAAAAAACTCACCACGGAAATAACTTTGACGGCGTCCTTCGCAGCTCAAAGTACCCAATGCCTGTAATAATGGGTAGCGGCCAGAAATCGCACCAAAATTACTTTCCACACCCCAAACCGCCACCACAGTTTCGGCAGGTACGCCATAAGCTGCAGCAACACGATTCAACACTTCACGATGCTGCGCTAATTTTTGCTGTCCTAACTGTACCCGCTCATCATCGACCAGCCCTGATAGATAATCCCAGATTGGCGTGGAAAATTCAGGTTGATAATTTAAACGTTCAATCACCGAATAGTCTGGACTTAAATTTTGAGTGTAGCGGTCATAGCTACTGCCACTGACCCCTTTGGCAATGGCCTGACTGCGTAAATTGGCCAAACAACTCTGAAAATGATTTTGTGGTTGAAAATTGGCAGATGAACTGACCGCAGGTGTTACGGTCATGGGTTTTCCATTTATAATCAGCTCAGCCTGAACCTGAGTTGCTGCCATTGCAGCAGTCGCAAAAATCACAGCGAAACGATGCATAATATCCTTTGTGTGCTTTGAATTTAAATCATGGTTTACCATAACACCTTCAGCCTTAGAGATCAGATGAAAATCTGTAACTTTAAATTCATTTTCTCTATTTTAAATTCATATTTGGTTTTTAAATTTAAAAAACTTATCCACAAGCGCCATATTTTTTACTTTTAAATTCAAAATTACAACCAAACGATAGGTTTATAAATTTAAAGTTTGAATTCAAATTAAGATAAGAAAAGTTATCCACAAAACTAGATATATATTGCATTTCCCGAAGTAATTGATTTGAATTTAAAAGCAGTTTTTTAAATTTAAAGACTACAACAACCAATACTTTTATTTAAATTCAAAACCATTTACCCACTTTTAAATTCATTCTCCATATTTAAATTCAAAGTTACACCACAGCTTTAAATTTAAAACACGCCATTTGAATTTAAAGTTTTGAACTCATTACTACTACCTTGTTTGTATTTTTATTGAGCGCCGCTGTTAGGTGTTGTTGTTGTTGTTGTTGTTGTTGTTGTTGTTGTTGTTGATTTAAGCAAATCTATCTTAATCAACCCAAAATTAAAGGGTTAATTGGCTACTGAGCACGGTATTCGTATTGAATATATTCAACCGGGTAAGCCACAGCAGAATGCGTATATTGAACGCTATAATCGGACCATACGTTATAGTTGGCTGAGCAAGCATTTATTTGATACTTTGGATGAAGTACAAGATTATGCAACAAACTGGTTGTGGCATTACAACCATGAAAGACCACATCAAGCTAACAAAGGAAAGCCACCTCTAATGGCTGCTTAACCTCTACTTTTAACTTCGGTTATTTATGGGAGGATTACCAAACAAGTATTCACTGCCGAGACCAGGTCATTGATCAACGACAACGTTTAGGAGATTTCGAAGGTGACACGGTGATTGGTAAACATCATAAAGGTGCTTTATTGACTCTCGTTGATCGAAAGAGCCTGTATGTACATATTGTTCATTTAGGGCCAACGAGAGCATCCTCTCAAACGATTACTTGTGCATTAGATCGTTTACAAATGAGCCATGCTTATAGTGTAACATTTGATAATGGCAAAGAATTTTCCGAACACAAAAGAATTACTGATGTTGGCATAGAGACGTATTTTGCTGATCCTTACAAGTCTATTCAGCGAGCTAGAAATGAAAATACGAATGGTTTAATCCGTCAATATCTGCCAAAATCATCATCGTTTGATGACGTGTCAAACGAACAAATAGAGCAGATAGAATTTGCACTCAACCATCGTCCTAGAAAAACACTAGGTTGGTATACACCGAGTGAAGTTATGGCTGGTTTTTATACTGTTGCACTTGCCGCTTGAATCCGCCAGATGTAAAATTTTTTGCACTTCATTTGAGAATCTAAGAGATAAAAAAAGCGCTCAATATTGAACGCTTTTTTATGATTTTTCAATTATGTATAGGCTTAGATACACATATCTTCACTGAGTGCCAAAGGATTTGGCAAAATTTTTGCCAACTGGCGGCATAAATCTGTCAATTCAGCAGCATCATTCGGCATTAAAGTAATATGCCCAATTTTACGGCCTTCACGCTCAGTTTTATTGTATAGGTGCAAATGTGCGCCATGTAATGCCAATACATCTTCAGTTTTTGGATGCTTGCCAATAATATTGACCATTACCGTTGGACGTACTACTTCGGTTGAACCTAATGGTAGTCCTGCCACAGCACGAATGTGGTTTTCAAACTGAGAGCACACCGCACCTTCAATAGACCAGTGACCAGAGTTGTGTACGCGTGGTGCCATTTCATTGGCATACAAACCTTGTTCAGTCACAAACAATTCTAGTGTCAACACACCCACATAATTCAAATGATTGAGTAGGCGAGTGATATATTCCTGCGCCATAGGCTGCAAGTCTGCACTGTTTGGTGCAGGTACAATTGAATGTGACAAAATACCATTGTGATGATGGTTTTCTGCCAATGGCCAAGTTTTCACTTCACCTTGCTGACCACGCACCGCAATAATAGAGACTTCACGTGAAAAGCTAACAAAACTTTCTGCAATCAGGCTACCTGCAGGGCCTAATTCTGCCCAAGCTTGTTCAATTTGATCCGCACTGCGCAGTACAAATTGACCTTTGCCATCATAGCCGCCTGTAGCAGTTTTTAGCACAATCGGCAGACCGAGTTCAGCTACAGCAGCCTGTAAACTTTCCAGTGAGTTGACTGCTTTATACGGCGCAACAGGAATTGCCAATTCATCAAATAAGCCTTTTTCCAGCAAGCGGTTTTGTGCAATCGCTAAGGCCTGACGTGGTGGATGTAAGTCTTTGTGCTTAATCAAGACATCTACATCTACCAATGGCGTATTTTCAAATTCAAGACTGAATACATCAGCACTGTGTATAAAATTTTGAAGGCTATTTTCGCTTTTACTGGCAAATACCTGCCCTAAAGCTGCTGCAGGGCAATCTGAACTGGCTTCAAAAAAGGTACATTGAATATTTAGCGGTAAAGCCGCTTGTGCCATCATACGGCCCAGCTGTCCACCACCAAAAATACCGATGGTCTTATCCATAGTAATTGTCCCGCTTAAGCCTGACCTGGAATATTGTTGCTTGAGACTTTCTCAGTTTGCGCAGCACGGAAATTAGCAACATTTGTTGCAATCTCTGGACGGGTTAAACCTAAAATCTGTGCAGCCATAATTGCGGCATTGGTCGCACCCGCTGGCCCAATCGCCAAAGTACCTACCGCAATACCCGCAGGCATTTGCACAATTGAAAGTAATGAATCGACACCATTTAAAATAGAAGATTTTACAGGTACACCCAACACAGGTAAGTCAGTTTTGGCTGCACACATGCCTGGTAAATGTGCTGCACCGCCTGCGCCTGCAATGATCACCTGAATACCACGCTCACGTGCTTGTTCAGCATATTCAAATAAGCGGTCTGGGGTACGGTGTGCAGAAACGACTTCCGCTTCAAATGGGACACCAAGCTGCTTCAGCATATTGGCAGTGTGTTCGAGAGTTGCCCAATCCGATTGAGAACCCATGATAATTCCAACGAGAGGAGCGTCTTGTGCAGCGGCCGCATTCATTACAAATATTCCAGAAACGAAACTAAGGAAAGATAAATTCAGGCGAGAAAGCCAAGCTTGAATAAGAACTCCACATTATAGACTGATTTTTCGACTTGTTAAAATTGAACACAGCCACCAAGTAGGCTTTTTTCATTATTTTTATCGGCTAAGTGCTGAACAATCTAAAATCTATAAACTTAATAGGGGATTCCCAAACCTGTTTAAGTCAGAATTCCCCGATTTTTAGGGAGTACGAAACACAAAATACACGCAGCCGCATAAGCATAAAGCTGCCCACACATAATCCAGTTTAAAAGGCTGCTTAAATAAAAAAATCATAAATGGTACAAAAACCAGTAAGGTCACAACTTCTTGGGTAATTTTCATTTGACCGACCGCCCAACCATGCTGTGCCAACAAACGGGTCGCAGGAATCATCAAGCTATATTCAAACAGGGCAATCACCCAACTGAATAAAATGGCCTGCCACAGCGGTGCATCGTGCGGTAAAAACTTGAGATGACCATACCAAGCCAAGGTCATAAAACAGTTTGCAATCACCAAAAGTAAAAGTGCCGAAGACATTGTGCCGTACTATCTAAAAAGTTCAGTTTATTTTACGGGGATTCGACCTTAAAAATACACGTAGACAAATTTTTTATCTTCTACTGAATTTTAAGCACTGCCATCGTCACATATCTGCTTAGATCTCACTTTAAAAATCATGCTGTCTAGATACAAGAATCACTATCTTTTCGCCAAAACCCTTGCTATCGTTGCTTCAAATCAAATTAATCACGACAACAGCACAACAGATAAGTGATGTGTCTATAAAAGCAGTGGAGTAAGGCGGAATGCATCTGCATATTTTGGGTATTTGTGGCACATTTATGGGCTCTTTGGCACTTTTGGCCCGCGATTTAGGACATACCGTCACAGGTTCGGACCAAAACGTATATCCACCGATGTCGACCCAACTAGAAAATGCAGGCATTACCTTAATGCAAGGCTATGACCGCAGCCATTTACAACCGCATCCTGATTTGGTGATTGTCGGCAATGCCATGAAACGCGGGATTGATGCGATTGAATACATGCTCAATGCAGGTTTGCCGTATATTTCTGGCCCACAGTTTCTGGCCGATCATGTCTTGCAAGGCAAGCACGTACTGGGCGTTGCAGGTACACACGGTAAAACCACCACCACCACCATGCTGGCGTGGGTGTTAGATCAGGCAGGCTTAGAACCTGGCTTTTTAATTGGCGGTGTTCCGTTGGGCTTTAGCGAAAGTGCACGTTTAGGTGCTGGCAAATACTTCTGTGTAGAAGCCGATGAATACGACTCTGCATTTTTTGATAAACGTTCCAAGTTCGTCCATTACCACCCTAAAACAGCTATTTTAAATAATCTTGAATTTGACCATGCCGATATTTTTGATGATTTGGCTGCAATTCAGAAACAATTCCATCATTTAGTGCGTACCATTCCAAGTGAAGGCCGCATTATTGCCCCAATTACAGAAAGTCATATTGATGAAGTGCTGGAGATGGGTTGCTGGACGCCTGTGCTGCGTACTTCGCTCGATGCACAGCCAAATGCAGAACTGTATGCAGAACAACTTGCAGCAGATGGTTCACACTTTAACGTCCTACAAAATGGTGTAATCAAAGGTGAAGTACACTGGAATATGACAGGGCAGCACAGTGTTGCCAATGCTTTAGCCACCATTGCCGCTGCTGAGCATGTCGGTGTTTCAATTGAAACAGCATGTATTGCGCTATCCAATTTTGGTGGGGTCAAGCGCCGTATGGAATTACTCGGTACACCGCGCGGCATTGAAGTGTACGATGACTTTGCCCACCATCCAACGGCCATTGAAACGACACTCGAAGGTGCACGCAAACGTTTAGGTGAACGTAAATTGTGGGCAATTATCGAACCACGCTCTAACACCATGCGCATGGGTAGTCACAAAGATGGCTTAGCCTATTCGGCACGTTTGGCCGATGCTGTGATCTGGTATCAACCTGAAGGCTTAGACTGGGATTTACAACCCGTGGTTGCCGCGGCCGACAATCATGCTGTGGTGGCCAATACTTTGGATGAGATCATTCAAACCATCGTCAGCCAAGCAGGTGAGGGCGATGCAGTCGTGATTATGTCTAATGGTGGGTTTGGTGGCTTGCACCAAAAACTGATGCAAGCATTGCAACACAGCGCTTAAACCATTAATTTCATTTAAAGGCCGTGTTTTGCAAAAAATACGGCCTTTTTTATATATTATAAATTTATATATTATTTTTAAAAAGCAACGATTTTGCTAATGAACTTGTCATCTTGTCCTGTTACCTTAGAAGAATAACATCCTGCGAGCATGACAATTGCAACAGGTTGGCTGCTGGATGTCTTTCATCATAATCACTAAAGAAGGATAGTCACAATGTCAAAAACAATGAAAGCCATGGTCTATCACGGCGCTAATGATATCCGTTTTGAAGATCGACCTCGTCCAGAAATTCTACAACCGACTGATGCGGTGATTCGCCTGACCAAAACCACAATTTGCGGTACTGACTTAGGTATCTGGAAAGGTAAAAACCCTGAAATTCAAGAGACAGCCGTAGCTAAAACAGGCAATTTTGATGGTCGTATTTTAGGTCACGAAGGTATTGGGATTGTAGAAGAAGTCGGTTCTGCTGTTAAAAACTTCAAAAAAGGCGACAAGGTGATTATTTCCTGCGTCAGCCGTTGTGGTACCTGTGAAAACTGTCAAAAGCAACTCTATGCACACTGCCGTAATGAAGGCGGTTGGATTATGGGCTATATGATTGACGGTACCCATGCAGAATATGTGCGCACCCCATTTGCAGACACTTCTTTGTATTTATTACCTGAAGGCTTAAATGAAGAAGTTGCTGTATTCTTGTCAGATGTATTGCCAACTTCACATGAAATTGGTGTGCAATATGGTGATGTCAAACCAGGTGATACCATTGCAATTGTAGGTACAGGCCCGATTGGTATGGGGTGTTTGCTTACCGCACAATTCTATTCTCCTGCACAAATTATTGCAGTAGATATGGATGATAACCGCTTGGCAATGGCCAAAGAGCTAGGTGCAACCCATACGGTAAACTCAGCCAAAGAAGACGCTGTACAACGCATTTTAGAAATTACGGGTGGCCGTGGTGTTGACTGTGCCATGGAAGCTGTCGGTATCGAAGCAACTTGGGACATCTGCCAAAATGTAGTGAAAGAAGGCGGACATATTGCCAACGTGGGCGTACATGGCAAGTCTGTGAACTTTGAGTTGAATAAACTCTGGATTAAAAACTTAACCATCACTACAGGCTTGGTGAATGCCAACACCACAGGCATGCTGTTAAAAACATGCTGTTCAGGTAAATTACCTTTGGAAAAACTGGCAACCCACCATTTCAAATTTGCAGAATTTGAAAAAGCCTATGATGTGTTTAAACATGCTTCAGATGAAAAAGCCCTGAAAGTGATGATTAATTACGAATAAACTAGACTGAACTGTACTCAACAAGCCAATTCATATTTTGTGGATTGGCTTGTTTTTCTTGAGATACATCAAAATAAACACTTTAGCCCAACATGTTCTAAAGTCTGAGCTCATTGAAGGTGAGTAGTTGTTTAAATACACTAAGCCACTACATCAGCAAATTCAGCTTCACGTTGGAACATCACATCAACATAGGAGCAGGTTGGGACAATTTTAAGCTGCTTTTCACGTGCAAATGCAACTAAGGCATCTAATAATTGACGTGCTACACCTTGTCCACGCAAGGAGTTATCTACCCAAGTGTGATCTGCCACTATGGTCGCTTCATTTTGATATTGATAAGTAATTTCAGCGATATGCCGACCATCACGTTCAATAAAAAATTCACCGCCACGTTGGGTTTCTTGATGTTGAATTTGCATAAATCACCTATCACACTAAATCTATTTTTTAAATTTGCCACATTCAGCAAAAATGTATTGTGCTAATTTGTACATAGCTAGCATCGCTCTAGCACAGAAAAAATTGCACTCTATTTAAAATTATGTAATTCTTTGCACAGATTTAGGCCATGGCCTAATCCCAAATTGTTTGAACAAGGGGAGTAGCCTCCTCCAAACGTTAAAATCAATTTTAACGTGTCAGCGTTTCGTCATTACACTTTGCAAAAAGTCGGACGCTGAGCATCGTGCCTGAATACATAAAAATTTCAGCACGATGTAGGCAAGACCTTGATCATGTTGTTACAGATGTTTTATATCATCTGACAACGGGTCAAGGTTTTTTTGTGGCCAATTGTCGGATGCGGAGATTGTATGGAATCTATCGGCAATTTATGGCTTTACACCGCTTTTTTTGCAATTGTGGCCGTCATGCTCGCTATTGACTTCTTAGGCTTTCGGCAAAAAGCAGGCGAATCAGTCAAAGTAAAAACTGCTGCCTATTGGAGTATAGCCTGGGTCAGTGTTGCGGCTTTATTTGGTGGCGGCTTATGGCTATACCTCAAACAGCATTTTGGTGTTGAAATCGCCAATACCAAAGTCATGGAATACTTTGCGGGTTATTTACTGGAAAAATCTCTAGCAATTGACAATGTCTTTGTCTGGTTAATGATTTTTGCCGCGTTTGCAATTCCTGCAGGTTTACAACGCAAAATTTTACTCTACGGCGTATTAGGTGCAATTGTACTCAGAACCATTTTTATTTTTATTGGAGCTTGGTTCGTACAAGAATTTTCATGGATTCTATATCTGTTTGGCGCATTCTTGGTATACACGGGCTTTAAATTCTTAAAAGGCCCAGAACAAGAAGCCAGCAACATCGAAGATATGGCGCTGTTAAAATGGTTACGCAAACACATGCGTATCACGCCAACACTACAACAAGACAAATTCTTTGTTCGCCAAAACGGCGTACTTTGGGCCACACCACTCTTTTTAGTTTTAATTTTGGTCGAAGCATCTGACGTGATTTTCGCCGTCGATTCAATTCCTGCAATTTTTGCAGTCACCACCGACCCGTTTATTGTCCTGACTGCAAATTTAATGGCTATTTTAGGCTTGCGTGCCATGTTTTTCTTGCTCTCTGGTGCAGCCAGTAAAATGCATTACTTACCTTATGGCTTAGGTCTAATTTTGCTGTTTATTGGTTTTAAAATGTTGATGCTGGATGTCTTCCACATGCCAATTTGGATCTCACTGGGCTTTATTGTGATTGTACTGAGCGTTACTGCTTGGTTGTCTATTCGCCACAGCCGTAAACATCATCAAACCACGCTATAAGCTATTAGTCTCATATTAATTGCTCCAATCAGCCTTCTTTCGGGAAGGCTGTTTTATTCTTTTCATTTATCATCTGGTCAAACTTTAAGAGAAAATTGAGCTAAATCTTTGTATATTTCAGGTACAATCCAGCGAAAAAATAAAATACAGGTTGTTTCCATGTCATCTGCCATAGCTCGCACCGCCATTCGTGGTCGCTTTCTGGATTTTCAAAATAGCGTCACTCAAGCACAAGAGCTGCCTGAACAAGTACGCTATATCGAAGATGCCTTGCTGATTTGCGAACATGGCAAGATACAGTGGTTTGGTACTTGGCAAGCAGGGCAGTCACAACTCACTGCAGATACGCCCATACAGCATTATCCTGAGCATTTAATTGTGCCAGGACTGATCGACACCCATGTGCATTTTCCACAAACTGAAATGATGGGCGCGTATGGTGAACAATTATTGGAATGGCTAAATAGCTATACTTTTCCAACCGAACTACAATTTTCAGATCAAGCCTATGCAAATCAGATTGCTCAATTTTTTGTGCAGGAATTACTCAAAAATGGTACCACGACAGCGTTGGTATTCTGTACGGTGCATCCTGAATCGGTAGATGCTTTATTTGAAGCTGCACAACAGCAACAAATGCGTTTGATTGCAGGTAAAGTGATGATGGACCGACATGCACCTGAAGCCTTATGCGACACCGCAGAAAGCGCTTACGCAGACTCTAAAACCTTAATTGAAAAATGGCATGGCAAAGGACGTAATCTATATGCCATTACCCCACGTTTTGCACCGACCTCCAGTCCTGAACAGTTGGCACGGGCAGGGCAGCTTAAAGCCGAATATCCAGACGTATATCTGCATACCCATTTAAGTGAAAACCCAAATGAAATTGCTTGGGTCAAACAGCTATTTCCTGAACAACAGGGATATTTAGATGTCTATCATCACTATGGCTTAACTGGTTCACGCTCGGTTTTTGCGCATTGCGTGCATTTGGAAGAAAATGAATGGCAATGTCTGCATCAAACAGATTCAGCGATTGCCTTTTGCCCAACATCCAATTTATTTTTAGGTAGTGGCTTATTCCCTTTGCAACGGACTTGGGAGCATCAAGTCAAAGTTGGCATAGGTACCGATGTTGGGGCAGGGACATCCTTTAATATTTTACATACCCTCAGTGAAGCTTATAAAGTGCAACAGCTACAAGGCAACAAACTCTCGGCCTATGAAGCGCTCTATCATGCCACTTTAGGAGCGGCCAAAGCGTTAGATTTAGACGACAAACTTGGCAATTTTACGGTAGGGAAAGAAGCTGATTTTGTGGTGTTAGACTTGCATGCCACTGCTTTGCAAAGCTTACGCCAACAACGCGCAAAAAACCTTGAAGATGCCTTATTTGCCCTCATTACGTTAGCAGATGACCGTAACATTCATGCGACCTATATTTATGGACAACGTGCCTACTACAACCCTACAAGCAACCCAAAACCAAACGCTGAAGCACCTCCAAAAGCAGGAATCTAAACCTGCTCGACGTCCTATGCTCCGAGTGCTTGGACTGGGAATGTTGGCGCTCGGCTGTGCCTTTTTGTTACGCTCAGATGCATCTCAAAGCAAAAAATGATGTTATTTTAACCATGCAAGAGGATGCAACATCCACCAAGATATATTAAAATTAAGACATATTTTGAGGTGTTGCAGGTCAACACCTTTTTTATTTTTGCTTTTTAGGTATCTACCCATGACAGTTGAAATGCAGGTTTTGATTTCTGCAGAAGAAATCCAGACAAAAGTTCAGGAACTTGGTCAAAAAATTAATGCACACTATGCCAACAGTGATAAAGAATTGGTGTTGATTGGCCTATTACGTGGCTCGGTGCTGTTCATGGCAGATTTATGCCGCACCATTCACAAGCCGCATGAACTGGATTTTATGACCGTATCCAGTTACGGTGGTGGTACTGTGTCTTCACGTGATGTGAAAATTTTAAAAGATCTCGATGGTGAAATTCGCGGTAAAGATGTGTTGGTGGTTGAAGATATTATTGACTCAGGCAACACCTTAAATAAAGTCGTTGAAATTTTACAAACGCGTGAACCAAACTCAATTCAGCTATGCACCTTAATTAGTAAGCCATCACGCCGTGAAATTGAACTTGATGTCCAATTTATGGGCTTTGAAATTGAAGATAAATTTATTGTCGGTTATGGCCTAGACTACGATCAGAAATATCGCCATATTCCATTTATTGGTGAAATTGGTTTATAAACAACCGAACACATCCTGTTTTTAAAAGTGATCTTTGGATCACTTTTTTTAGGCCTATTTTTTGTACTTCCTGTATCAAACAGGACAAAAACACAACATGCTGTAGCATTATTTGACTGTTTTCCTCGGAATTTTTCAGCAAAGATAAGACTGAAACATGATCTAAAACATAAACAAAGATAACAAGGAGCTGCTCATGTGGTCATTAATTGTCGCTATTGTGGTGGGTTTTATTGCAGGTTTAATCGCACGTGCTATTCATCCTGGAGATGACAAAGCAGGGTTTATTGTCACAACATTGTTAGGGATTGCAGGGTCTTTATTGGCCACCTACGCAGGGCGTATGCTAGGACTTTATTCAGATGGCTCGGCCGCAGGTTTTCTCGCTTCTATCATTGGTGCGCTGATTATTCTGTTTATTTATAATATGGTCACGAAAAAATCGCGTGCTTAAATATAGTCCTGATCTTTCAATCGAATTAAAAAACCGTCTAAAACTTCAGGCGGTTTTTCTTTTGACTGAACTAAACTGTACTGAAACCCAGCCCATTCACATAACAGTTTTACAAACCAAATTCTTTAAAAATTTGCTCAATTTGTGCGGCAGGATAAGCACCCATCACTTTAAAACCATTTGAAAAAATGATGGCAGGCGTTCCTTGCACAGCTAAACTTTTGGCTAAAGCCAAGTTACGCTCAATTGGGTTGGCACAACTGCTTTTGCTGCTCGGCAACTGCGCTTTACTGATTAAATTTTCCCAAGCCTGTGCTGGATTTTTCTCACAAAAAACCTGTTTAGACGGCGTTACAGATTGTGCTTTTAGCGGCAAAACAAAGGTATATACCGTAATATTATTCAGCTTTTTCAGTTCAGCCTCAAGTTGTTTACAATATGGGCAATTTGGGTCAGAAAAGATCGCAATCTGACGTTTACCCGTACCTCGTACACTTTTTAAAGCATCCTGCAAAGGTAGCTTTTTCCAATCCACACTGTTTTGTTGAATCAACAAATCTTTGGTCAGGTTATGCTGATCTTTTAAACGAATCATAGAGCCCGCCAAAATATGTTGGGCATCTTCGTTTAAATACACCACTTGACCATCCATAGCAGCGCTATAAATGCCTTTCATTTCTGTGGCCTGAATATTTTCTAGCGTTAAATGTGGGTGCTGCTGTTTTAAATTTTTTGTTACCGATGCCACATCGGCCATACTAAATGTACTGCACACCCCGATTAAGGCTGCCAAACTCAATTGTTTAATCATTGTCTGAACTTGATAAAATAAATTCATCCCGATTCTAAGCTCAAAGCCAAACCAAATTCAGCATTTTTTAGCCTGTTTTACGCAAATGCTACAAGCTACTCAATACATCATATTTTAGTTTCACGTGGAACATTCACAGACAGCGGTGCATTAATTTCTACAGACACATGCACAATTTCTTCATGTACCGCCAAGGCTGCACGTACCTGATCTGCATCTAAGTTTTCCGCCGTTTCCAAAGCCAAAATGCAGGAAAATTTACCTTGCCCAACTTTCCAGACATGCAAATCGGTGATACTCACCTGTACAGGTAACTCATCAACCACCTCGCGAATTTCATCTACCACAGGATGATCCATTTCTGCATCTAAAAGGGTGCGACCTGTTTCAAGCATTAGCTCAATTGCCCAGCGTGCGACCAAAATTGAACCTACAATTCCCAAAACTGCATCTAGAAAATCCCAGCCCCAATATTTGCCTGCAATCAGGGCAATAATCGCAAAAATAGAGGTGACCGCATCTGCCACCACGTGCATAAAGGCTGCTTTCTGATTCAAGTCATGGCTGTCATGTGCATGCTCGTGCTCATGATGGTGATGGTGATGGTGATGGTGATGGTGATCATCTTCATGTAATAACCATGCACAAATCAAATTCACCAATAAACCTAAAACTGCAATTGGAATGGCTTCGTTATAATGAATATAGACAGGAAAAAATAAGCGCTGGATAGAATGCACCGCCATAAATGCGGCCACAACTAACAATAAAATGGCGCTGCTATAACCTGCTAAAATTTCAATTTTCCACGTTCCAAAACTAAAGCGGGTATCTTGAGCATAATAACGTGCCGCACGATAAGCAAAATACGCCAACCCCAAAGCCAGCATGTGTGAACTCATGTGCCAGCCATCGGCCAGCAATGCCATCGAATTAAAGACCCATCCTCCAATGATCTCTAAGAACATCATGACAGCAGTTAACAAAGCTGCATATAATATTCGCTTCTGCGCCAGCGGATTGCCTTGATCGAATTGATGCACATGGGTACGATGATGAGAATGTTGCTGACGCATAGCGGGAGGTCGTTCTTAAATATACTCCCCTACAGTATATTAAAATTGAGGTGATGTGTTGAGCCATTTACATACAGATAAAAAAATTTTAAATCGTGTGAAACGCTTGCAAGGGCAGATTGGGGCAGTAGAACAAGCCATTCAAGACCCTGAACGCGGCTGTATTGAAGTATTGCAACAAGTGGCGGCCATTAAAGGTGCTGTCAATGGACTCATGAACGAGCTGATCGAATCACATTTACGCCATCACGTGATTGGTGATCAGTGTGAGGTTAACGAACATGAACTAGAAGAATTTATGAAGCTGTTAAAACGCTACAGCTAAACACATAAATTGGCTTGACCACTTAAACTGCTTCTCTTTACACTGAGTTTTTGTTTCTCACTATTTGAGAGCTAGACCCTAAGTTTTAGCACTCAATCGAGTTTTTTATGACTCAATCTCAATCTTGGCATCCCTTTGTGATGATCAGCCTAGCCCTGATCATTGGCACTATGGGCACAGCACTTGCCAGCCCACTGTATCCAATTTATCAGGAACTTTGGCAGCTCCTCCCCAGTCATATCACCTTTATTTTTGTTGCCTACATGTTCGGCTGTTTGGCTACTTTGCTATTTTTAGGGCGTACCAGTAACAGCATTGGCTTTTTAAAAACCTTAGAATTGGGCTTGGTGATCATCACCCTAGGACTGTTGATGTCCATGTTTGCCAATAATGCGCTTTGGTTAGCTTTCGGGCGTTTTATTATTGGAATTGCTTCGGGATTAATGACCACCTCAGCATTAATTGGCCTGATTTGGAGCATTCCCGCATCCCATAAAGCACATGCCCCTCAACTTAGTTCGGTGATTACAGCCGTTGGTTTTGGTTTAGGCCCTTTGTTGGGTGGAGCGATTGCTCAATTTTCTGCTGCTCCCTTATTTACGCCTTATATTCCAGTGATTATTGGGGCAGTTTTATGTTTTATTGGTTTATACCGTTTACCTCAACCACAATTTGAGGCACAGGCCTTTTCAATTGCGCCACGTTTGGAACGTCCAGCACCGCAATTTCATGCTGAATTTTATATTACGGGTTTAACTGCATTTTGCACCTTTGCAGCCTTTAGCCTTTTTGCTTCACTTTCTCCCTCTTTTGTGCAAGTGATTATTCCTTGGCACGGGCCGTTGGTCAGTGGCTTGGCTATTACCTGTATTTTGCTAATTTCAGCCGTGGTGCAATATTTTTCTAAAGCTATTCCTGCACGAACTTGCCTGAATTATGGCTTGTATTTACTGCTGTTCAGCCTATTAATTTTAGGCTTATGTATGTATTTACGCTGGAGTTTTCTATTTTTTGTCAGTGATATTTTACTGGGAATTGGACATGGTTTGGCACTCATTGGCGCCTTTGGTCTGATTCATGCTATGACCAATGTTCAGAATCGTGCAGCGGTCATGTCGACCTATTTATTTGTCGGATATTTAGGCACAATCTTGCCTATTATTGCAGTCGGTTATTTGGCCGACCACTTTGGTTTAAGCACTGCAGTATTGAGTTTTTGTGCAGCAATCTGCTTACTGTGCGCAATCTTGATTATGTGGCACCGCCATCTACAAGACAGCCCAGTCTTAGATTAATCGTACTCTCTTAATAAGGGTATAGCTTAAACCTTAGCCATGAATTTAAGTAACCTGAGTTCGATGAAATCCACTTAACCTTTTAGCATATTTTGGAAAGTTGGCTTATTGGGGTTCAAACAATAAG
>NZ_JAAZQW010000031.1:0-27383 GCF_012371415.1 Acinetobacter sp. A3 | reverse complement strand
ACCAAGTAAAACAGCTTGTTTCTCAAGCTGTTTGTACTTTTGCACATTCAAGTTTTTACAATGGTGGATGCGTGTTAGTTTCAAAAAGTTATTCCTTACTATTCACTAATTCTTTAACTTTTTCTTTGTATTTTCTTAATCCGTAAAGTCGAGAGGAAAAACAATGAATAATCGCTAACAAGTCTTGTGTTACTTCTTCCGTTGGGGAAAGAGATTCTTGATTCATAATAATAACTTTACAACCATGTCTTTCAGCAAAAGATTCAAACCACTCAAAACCAAAACGCACCAAACGGTCTTTGTGAGCGATGACAAGCATTGAAACTTTACCCATTTCAATATCAAGAAAAAGCTGATTGAATTTCTTTCTTTTATAATTCAAACCACTCCCGATCTCTGACACCCAATCATCAACAGCATAGCCATTTACAGTACAAAAAGTTTCTAAAGCTGACACCTGATTAGCTAAATCGGACTTTTGAGCAACACTAGATACCCTTGAATAAACAATTACTGACGATTTAGCTTCCGTTGCTTTTATACCGATATATTCAAGGTATTGATCGTGCGTGTAGTATCTGCGATTTTTAGGATTTCTGAATGCAATTAAAGTGCCTTCGGCATCCCATCTTTGTAATGTTTTGACTGATTTTCCAATCATTTCACCGAATTTAGCAGGAGAATACATTAATCAATCTCCGCTAACTTTTTAAAATCTTCGAGTGTATAGTCTTTGAATATGGATTCATCACAATATATTGCTCTGTCATTATCATCATCCCATCCAACAACAGGGCATGTATAAGGTTGCGATGCAACCCCTAACTGATTATATTTAAATAAAATATAATCACATAAATCGTAAAGCTCTGAATCATCTGAATAGTCTACTAATTCATGAAAGATCAATTCACTAATGTTTTTAGCGTGTTTTTTGTATTTTTCAGGCACTTCTAGTTTATACAGCTCGACTAATTCATCTATTTTTTTTGCAGTAGCTTCACCAAAAATCTCTAATAATTTTTCCTCATATTCTTGACAGCGCATACCTTGTCCTGAAACGTGAGTACATTCAGAAAAGCCTGTATTTGCATTAATAAAATCAGCATAGGTGGGGCATTTATCGGAGAGTGATTGATTCGTTTTTTCAGGGTACGAAGAACAATCATAGCCTAAATCTACAATATCGGTTTCATAGAAATCATTCTTTGACCACTCACCATAGACCCATGATGCAAATTCCTTAATAAACCCATCTTTATTTTCAGGGGATACAAAATAAGCAAGGTCTTGCTCTACTTTCTTTAAGCTTTCAGTCAAGTATTTCATTGCAAGTTTTTTTAAAATTTAATACCTAAATTGTATGTGTTTGACTATATTTGTCAATATAGTTATTTGATATCAATCACTCTTGTTGCAACCATTCCAGTTCAGGTACTTCCCATTTCATTTCAGGAACACGGTACTGCTCAAACTGCTGTAAAATCTGTTCAAAACAATTAGACACAATCAACGCTTCACAAAAACGTGGCTGGGTAAAACCTTTGACTGTAGTCAGTTGTAAAAATTTCAGCAAGTCATCATAAAAACCATCGACATTAAAAAAAGCACACGGTTTAAAATGAATTCCTAGCTGCGCCCAAGTCCATTGTTCAAAAATTTCTTCCAAAGTGCCTGCCCCGCCAGGTAAAGCCACAAAGGCATCTGCCAACTCTGACATTTTAATTTTTCGGGCATGCATGTTTTCTACAATATGTAATTCGGTCAAATGCGGATGCGCCAGCTCATGTTCTGCCAGACTCTCTGGAATCACACCAATGACTCGACCACCTGCCTGCAAAGCACCGTCTGCCACCACACCCATTAAGCCTGAACGTCCACCACCGTAAATCAAGGTTTTGCCCTGCAACGCCAGTGTTTCCCCCACTTTTCGTGCATTTTCAGCAAAAACAGAATCTTTTCCTGGGGCAGAGCCACAGAAAACAGCAATTGACGCAATCATTTTTTCACCATGTTATCTGGCTGTCATGCCATAAAATTAAACTTCAGGGAGATTTTTAAATAAAATAGCATTCTGAGCAGTGTATTTAGTAAGATCCTTGTCTAAAATACACCCATCCACAAAAACCCATACTGCGCGAGGAGAAAAGACGAATGCTTGAAGCCTTTTATGCCACAGAGCGCGGTAGTCTGGAAGATGCCACCATTAATGGTGGTTTCGATTTGCACCCAGATCTGGTCTGGATTGACCTAATTGCCCCTTCACAAGAAGAACAGCAATGGGTACTGGACGCATACTCACAAAATTTACCCACATTAAAGTCTTTGGAAGACATTTCATCTTCGGCCCGATTCTACCGTGATGATGACGGTATTTTACACATTAGTACCTATTTTTTAACTAAAAATAAAAACTATCAGGTCGATGGCGAAACTGAAGACAATTCTAGTATTTTAGCCACAGTACAAACGGTTGCCTTTATTCTGCATAAAGAGCACCTGTTTACCCTACGAGGTGAAAAATTAGTGGCTTTTCGTGCTTTTCGGGCACGGGCACGACGCAATGACTACGAAATTGACTACAAAGACCCGACTTGGGTCTTACTAGGCTTGCTAGAGGCTAAGTTAGACGAGCTTGCGGATATCTTGGAAGATATCCACAAGGACTTAGAAAAGTATTCCACAGAAGTCCTAAATAACCGCCATCGTGAGCAAATTTTAGACCTCGATGACATGATTACCCGACTGGCGCAATTAGAAGATATGCTTGGGAAAGCCCAACTGTGTTTGATTGATTTACGTCGTGTCCTGACCTTCTTGGCACGTCCACGTGCGTTAGGCAGTCATATTTACGATGCAGACATTCGAGAACTCAGTGAAGATGTACGCTCACTGGTCGAACACGATGCTTTCTTATTCCAAAAAGTGCGCTTCTTACTCGACACGACTTCGGGCTTCATTAACACTGAACAGAACGACACCATTCGTCGATTCTCGATTTTACCAAGCATGTTAGCGCCACCAATGCTAGTTGCCAGTGTCTACGGCATGAACACGGATGTATTACCTTTTGCCAAAGGTACCACCAGTTTTATTGTGGTCAGTGTTATTTTAATTGGTTTCTTTATTGGCCCATTGATTTACTTCAGATGGAAAAAATGGATTTGATGCCTTTTATATTTCCTCTCCTTTTAGGAGAGGGTTAGGGAGAGGTTTGCAATTTTTCTTCTCCTTTTAGCAGCGGGTTAGAGAGGTTTGCAACCACTCATAACCTCCCTTTAGTAAAGAAAGGAAATTAACGCAATAAAAAAAGCACCTTACAAGTAGGTGCTTTTTTGTGGTTTCAGTTTTAGGCGATCAGTTTTAAATCATCTTGCAAATGACACGCTTGAATGATTTTCATCATTTTTTCAGGAACAGCTTTAAACTGTAAGCCTTTGGCTTCTGGTGTCTGACGCAACCATTGCACCAAAACAGCCAAAGCCAAAGTGCTGCCTTGTTCCAGATTTGCCAAATTCACTACCAAAGGTAGTTGCTGTTGACGAATCAACTGTATGCCTTTTTGGTAATATTGCTCAGCATTACTGAAATCTATTTTTCCAGAAACGCATAATTCCTGATTTGATAATTCAATCACGCCACACCTAACCTATTTTTTCTTTTCAACCGCAGCTTCTGCATCTGGCTTAAAGGTTGCAATAGCTTTATCAATATTGCCACCATTACGCTTCACGTTTGCCGCAAACTGGTTACGGAATTGCAAACCTAGATCAATACCCGAAACGTTGATGTTACGGATTTTCCATTGGCTGCCTTTATCTGCCAACTGGAATGACACAGGAATTTTTTCACCATTGTGAACAAAGTCGATGGTCACTACAGGGTTCTTGCTGTTGGTCGCCTTATAAGGACGCATGGTATAGGTTTGGTTACTGAATTTCGCAAACGCTGTACCATAGTTCTCAATTAAGGTTTCACGGAAGTTTTTCTCAAACTGTGCACGTTGTGCCGCTGAGCTGTATTGGTTGGTTGCATAAGTCCCCATCACAATACGGGTAAATGCTTGCGCATCTACATACGGGTCAAGGTTCTGACGCACAATGGTTTTCACCAATGCTGGATTGTTCTGCAATTTAGCATGATCTGCTTTTAAACGTGTAATCAAGCTATCGGCAACTTTTTTCACAAAAGCTGGTGGCGCTTCTGCGGGTGCAGCAAATGCAGTACCTGCCAACATGGTAGAAAGCACACTTACCGCTAGAGTTTGCTTTAAAAGTGTTTTCACGGACAATCTCCTCAATTACTCAACAAATGACACTTCTGCATCTGTTGTTTCAGCTGTCGCTGTATCTGTGTCTGATGCTGCATTGGATGTTTTCGCTGCACCGCCAGTAATAAACTTACTGATTAAATCTTCTAAATCCATGGTGCCTTGGGTATTGGCAATGCTTTCGCCACGTTTCACAAAGTTCAAACCACCACCTGGAACAACTTTGAGATACTTCTCACCCAACAAACCATTGGTTGCAACCATTATGTAAGCATCTTCATCAATACTGGTGATGGATTTCATGTTACTCAACAGTTGTTGTTCCATTTCTTTTTGTTGCTCAGGACTTGCCTGTTCGTATTCAGCACTGTAACGCAATTCTTCAACTGCATAATTTTGCACTGTTTTTAATTGCTCAGCATTAAAACTGGTCAGTTTACCATCCAACTCAAATTCAACAGTGGCCAAACGTGATACAGGGTCTAAGGTGATGTCATTCACACGCCCAATGGTCACACCGCTCATGGTGACTTTAGCACGTGGTTTTAAACCATTCACATTGTCAAACGTTGCGGTCATATTATAGCTGTCACGTAAATTGGTTCCGACCAATCCACTGACTTTCATCGCCAAGAAAAACAATGCAATGCCTGTCAGAATGACAAAAACACCTACGGCCAGCTCACTAGTACGTGATTTCATTAAACACCTCCGAACATGACCGCAGTCAACACAAAATCAAAACCTAAAACACATAATGAAGAATACACCACGGTGCGCGTGGTCGACGTTGCAATGCCTTCTGAGGTCGGCACACAGGCATAGCCCTGATACACTGCAATCCAGGTACAAATTAATGCAAAAACAAAACTTTTAATAATGGTGCCATTAAAAATATCTTTATAGAATTGCACGCTGCTTTGCATGCCACCCCAGAAAGAACCTTCATCTACACCCAGAAAATCTACCCCAACCATTTTGCCGCCCATAATGCCAATCGCAGCAAAAATAATGGATAGCATTGGCAGGCTAACTATACCCGCCCATAAACGCGGCGATACAATACGCTTGAGTGGGTCTACCCCAATCATTTCCATACTGGCCAATTGTTCTGTAGCTTTCATCAGACCAATTTCAGCGGTTAAGGCAGAGCCTGCACGTCCTGCAAATAACAATGCTGCAACCACAGGGGCGAGTTCACGTAACAAGGTTAAAGACACCATGGTACCAAGCATGGCTTCCGAGCCAATATTGACCAAAATGGAGTAACCTTGTAAGCCTAAAACCAAACCAATGAATAAACCCGAGACCGCAATAATGAGTAGGGACATAACGCCTACACGGTACATCTGGTAAACAAACAGTTTTACCCCAAGCCAAGTTGGCATGGAAAATAAGATTTGCAACAACATTTGGGTGGCGACACCAATGCCACGAACACGCTCAATGACGCGTTGACCTAATGCGGCAATAGCATTCATGAACGCACCTCATCACTTAAATAAGCCCGATGGCTAAATTGATAATCGACAGGCCCTTCGGCAGCGCCTGTTAAGAACTGACGTACAAATGCCGATTCATGCTGTTGTAATTCCGCAGGTGTACCTTCGCCCTGAATCACGCCTTCAGCAATAATATAAATGTAGTCAGCAATCGACAGCGTTTCACCCACATCATGCGACACAATAATAGTGGTTAAATCCAACGCTTCACGTAAAGAACGAATTAAACGAGTCAGTACACCTTTTACAATCGGGTCTTGGCCTGCAAATGGCTCATCGTACATGATCAATTCAGGGTCTAAAGCAATCGCACGTGCTAAGGCTACACGACGGTTCATCCCACCCGATAATTCTGCAGGCATGAGTTGTTCTGTACCACGTAAACCCACAGCTTCGAGTTTTAACGCCACCAGTTCTGCAATTAAATGCTCTGGTAACTTAGTATGCGCGCGCAATGGAAATGCCACGTTTTCATACACGCTCATATCGGTAAACAATGCGCCGCTTTGGAATAACATGCCCATACGTGCCCGGGCAGCAAACAACTCCTGACGTGACATATCTGCAAGGTTTTTTCCATCCAGTAAAATATCACCATGATCGGGCGCCAGTTGACCACCAATCAAGCGTAATAATGTGGTTTTACCTGTACCAGAAGGTCCCATAATGGCCGTAATTTGCCCACGGCGAATTTTTAAACTGACATTTTCAAAAATGACACGTTTCCCTCGCTTAAAGCTCAGTTCATTGACTTCAATCAATGACGGCTCATGTTGAGGTGTTGAATTATTCATAGCTGAGGGTCTTCCTGCATTTTTTCAGCACGCATACTATAAAGGATTGAAGCATAAAATGTTATCTAGCAAATTTTTTAAAACTGTGCACGTCTTGTGCAACTATAAATATTATTGTTATCTAAATCACTTTCATTACAGCAAACACTTAAAAATAAGAGGAAATAATATAATAAATTAAATTACATAAAATCAGCGCTAAACCAATATACGGCATCATCCCCTCTCTCGTCTGCATCAGCATTCGCAAGCCATCGATGTTCATAATTCGCACAACACAATAAAAACATGACACAGTATACATTTTATTCAGACGGAAAATTATTTTTTAACATAAAAAAACCGGTGATCAACACCGGTTTTCTTTAAGCTGACGCTTCAGATAACGCTTAGTCGTTAAATTTACGACGTGGGCGATCAAAACCACCTTCGCGGCGTGGACGATCTGAATTGAACTCACGACGTGGACGATCTTCGCCACCAAATGAACGCTTAGGACGATCATCAAAAGAACGTGGTTGACGGTCACCAAAACCACCTTCACGACGTGCAGGACGATCACCAAAATCACGTTTTGGACGATCACCAAAGCCACCTTCGCGACGTGGTTTATAGTCTACGCGGTTGCCACGGTTGTCATCATTCGCATCAAAGCGTGGTTTATCGTTGAAACCACCTTCGCGACGTGGACGGTCTGAATTAAATTCACGACGCGGACGATCTTCAAATGAACGTTGTGGACGGTCACCGAAACCACCTTCACGGCGTGGACGGTCTGAATTAAATTCACGGCGTGGACGGTCTTCAAATGAACGTTGTGGACGGTCACCAAAACCACCTTCACGGCGTGGACGATCTGAGTTGAACTCGCGACGTGGGCGATCTTCACCAAATGCAGGACGTTCACCACGTGGTTTGTCATCGAAGCTACGACGTGGACGATCATCACCACCTTCACGACGTTTAAAGTTGCTTTCGCCTTCAAAACGACGACCGCCACCAAAACCGCCACGACCACCGCGACCGCCATCACGACGACCACGACCACCGTCACGACCAGAACGTGCTGGTGGTGGAGATGGCTCTAAGCCTTCAATTTCAGAAACGCTTAAACGTGCATCCAAGAAATCTTCCAAAGCACGGATTTTGCCACGCTCACGGTAAGTTGCCAAAGTAATGGCATTACCGGTACGACCCGCACGACCTGTACGACCAATACGGTGTACATAGTCTTCATTTTTCATTGGTAAACCAAAGTTGATCACGTGAGAAATCGTTGGTACGTCTAAACCACGTGCTGCTACGTCAGTTGCAACCAAAATTTTTGCACGACCTTCACGAATGCTACGTAAACGACGGTTACGTACAGTCTGTGGCATTGCACCGTGTAGAGCAACGACAGAGTGACCTGCTTCAGCCAATTCTTCAGCCAACATGTCGGTATCTTCTTGAGTCGATGCGAATACAACCGCTTGGTCTACACCTTCATCAGACAACCAGTGTGACAATAATTTTTTCTTGTGCTCAAAGCCATCTGTCCAGTGTAAAGTCTGGGTGATGTCCATGTTGGTTGAGTGACCTGTTTCAATTGCAATACGCACAGGTTCATTCATCATACGTTCTGCAAGCGTGATAATACGGCTTGCAAAAGTAGCAGAGAACATTAGTGTTTGTTTACGGTTAGCAGCCAAGTCGCTAATGGCTTCTAGGTCTTCAGAGAAACCTAGGTCAAGCATACGGTCAGCTTCGTCTACAATTAAAGCATCAACTTTATCGAGCTTAATTTGACGACGGTTCACCAAGTCAAGTAAACGACCTGGAGTCGCTACAACCACTTGTGCACCTTTTAATTGTTGGATTTGCTTACCAAAAGGCATACCACCCATGATTGCTGCAATACGCACACCTTTCATATGACGTACAAATGCAATCGCATCTTGGCTGACTTGTTGCGCCAACTCACGTGTTGGGCAAAGTACCAAAATAGATGGCTGAGTAATGGCTTTCATGCGTTCTTTAAAAGGAACGAAAGTATCTTGGTTAGCAAGCGCGTTTAAAGTTGGGAGTAAGAACGCAGCAGTTTTACCAGAACCTGTTTGGCTAGACACCAATAAGTCTTTACCTTCAAGTGCCGCTGGAATCGATTGTTCTTGAACAGGAGTCGGCGTAGTAAAGTTCAAGCCTTCTAAAGCTTGTTGTAAAGATTCGTGTAAAGAAAAATCAGCAAAAGTTTTGCTCATAGAGATTTTCACCCTGAAAATGGGTGCTCCATTAAAATAAAGTCAGATGGACATCGGCAAAAAGCGGTACAGCAATTATCGCTGACAATGTAAGATTCAGCGGCGATCCGAGTAACGACGATGTGATATAACGCACGCATGATTACGGCTTAACCTGAAGGAATCGCTTTAGCGATTGGGGCGCGAGATATCGTCCTCTCTTTGGACCGCACGCGCATACACAATGATTAGAAGAGAAATGTTCAGGTAATGAACAGAAATTAAGTGCGTGGGCGGATTATAGCAGGATTATTTTAAAAGTCACCTTATTTAATCTACTTTTGCATTTTTTTGTGTAAACCTTGATATATCCTGCTTTTTAGCGAGTATACCCACAATCAAAATAGATCTTAAATTAGCTATTTTAGACCAGTTGATAAAAGAAAAGCCCTCAAGATAGAGAGCTTTACTCATTTTTACGACGGCGTAGATCGTGTGATCTGATTATTTAGCCGCTTCACCCCAAGCAGGTACAACGGCTTTCATAAGTGGTTTTAACATTTTCATTGAACATGCCAAAACTTGACCATTTTCCATAGAGTCGCTGCCACCACGTGCATCGACTACTGTACCACCCGCTTCTTTCACAATCAGCTCACCAGCAGCAATATCCCACGGTTTTAAGCCAAGTTCAAAATAACCATCTAAACGGCCTGCAGCCACATAAGCCAAGTCTAAAGCGGCAGAACCTGCACGGCGGTATTGCGCACCAGCTTCGGTTACATTCAATAAACTTTCAAAATGGTTTTTGGCATAAGAGATGATTTCACCATCACGCTTGGCACGATAAGCATGCCCAACGGCTAAGAAAGTGTTTTCTAGGCTGTCTTTTACATTTACACGAATACGACGCTGATTCATCATCGCACCACGGCCACGGCTCGCAGAGAACAATTCATCTTTTACAGGGTCGTAAATTACACCGTGCTGCGTTACACCTTTGTGTTGTACCGCAATAGAAATACAGAAATGAGGGAAACCGTGAACGAAGTTTAAAGTGCCATCTAAAGGATCAATTACCCAGCACCAATCGGCATCATGGCCTTTGCCTTCCTGCATGCCAAACTCTTCGCCCAGGAAGCTGTGATTTTTATAACTTTTACGCAAAGTATCAATGGTCAATTGCTCTAGGTAACGGTCTACACGCGTTACAGGACCATCAATCCCTTTTTCTTCGACTTGTAGATCGAGTTTATGACGATTCTGATGCGCTTTTAAAAGCTCTTGACCAACTGTTTGAGCCGCACGCGCAGCCATCACCACCATAGGTTCCATTGAACACCCACTACAAATTTGAAGAGATTGATAAAGAATAATGCATGAAAGCCCCAACATTTTAACAAATATTGAGGCTTTTGGGGAAGAAGTGTTGCTAAATTTAATTCAGTACAGACTGCTGCACGTGCTGCCAAGTTTTTTGCATCGATTTTTCAATGCCTTGAGCGTCTAGACCTGCTTGCTGCAACATTTGAGCATGCGTCGCTTGTTGCATAAAGCTGTCTTCTAAACCTAAATGAATGATCGGTTTGACAATCTGTGCTTTGGCCAAGTATTCACTTACTGCGCTGCCTGCACCACCCATAATTGCATGTTCTTCTACGGTCACGAATAAAGCGGTACTTTCAGCAATATCAGACAGCAGTTTTTCATCCAACGGCTTCACAAAACGCATGTTCACCACACGTACTGCCACCTCATGCTGTTTGGCAAAGGCTTCGGCTGCTTCAACAGCCGCCTGTACACGACTACCAAAGGCTAAAACAGAAACATAGTCTTCATACTGCGTATTGAACTGTGCCACAATTTCCGCTTGCCCTAATGGAATTGCGGTCATTTGTTGCTGAATTTCAACACCTAAGCCATTACCACGTGGGTAACGCACTGCTGCAGGACCGTTGTATAAATAGGCTGTATGCAGCATCTCACGGCATTCATTTTCGTCTTTTGGCGCCATAATGACGATATTCGGTACAGTACGCATATAGGCATAATCGTATGCCCCCGCATGGGTTGGGCCGTCTTCACCAACCAAACCTGCACGGTCAATACCAAAAGTCACATCTAGATTTTGTAAAGCCACATCATGAATGAGTTGGTCATAACCACGCTGTAAGAAGGTTGAATAAATTGCGACCACAGGCTTTAAGCCTTCACAGGCCATGCCTGCAGCCAAAGTCACTGCATGCTGTTCGGCAATGGCAACATCAAAAAAACGTTCAGGAAATTGTTTGGCAAACTGTACCATGCCTGAACCTTCACACATGGCTGGCGTAATGGCCAATAAACGTGAATCCTGTTCGGCCTGATCACATAACCACTGTCCAAACACATCGGAATATTTTGGTGCTGCAACAGGCGCAGCTTTGGCATGGATTTTAGTAATCGCGTGATATTTAATTTGATCGGCTTCTGCAGGAGCAAAGCCTTTGCCTTTTTTTGTGTAAACGTGAATTAAACGTGGGCCTTTACGTTTTTTCAGGGCATTAAAAACTTGCGCCAATTGTTCAACATCATGCCCATCGAAAGGGCCGAAATAATCAAAACCGATGGCTTTAAATAAGTTGTCTGCAGCTTCGGTAGCAGCACAATGCAAACGTGAGTTGTACGTCCACTTCGGATGTGGCTGCACGTAGGCTTCACCTGTTTCACTCACATGAACGGATTCACCACGTTCCCAAATTGCAGCAAGGTGTTTGGCAAAGCCGCCTGTGCTGCATGAAATAGACATATCATTGTCATTCAGCACCACCATCATATCGGCCTGATGCGCAACTGCATCATTCATGGCTTCAAAGGCCATCCCTGCCGTCATAGCGCCATCACCAATAATTGCTACCACTTCACATGGGTTTTGCTGATAACGACGTGCCAATGCCATCCCCAAACCTGCAGAAATGGCTGTTGAGGAGTGACCAACACCAAAGGTGTCGAATATAGATTCTTCACGTGCAGGAAATGCCGCTAAACCATCTTTTGCGCGAATGGTGGTGAGTTGTTCGCGGCGTCCTGTCAGTGCTTTATGCGGATAAGCCTGATGACCGACATCCCAAATCAGGCGGTCTTTTGGGGTATTAAAACAATAATGCAGCGCAACGGTCAGTTCGATCACGCCTAAGTTTGCGCCAAAGTGTCCTCCACTTTGACCTGCGGCATACAAAATGAATTGACGTAACTCATCCGCCACTTGTGGAAGCTGGCTTTGCGCGAGTAAACGTAATTGCTGCGGATGATCAATCGCATCGAGCAATGGTGTTACAGGGCGTTGAGTTGGAATTTCTGTATACAGCATATGTGGCAAAGCCTTCTAAAGCCTGGCAAATCCTAAGCTAGGTCAATGGGAATTACTCGATCATATAACCGAATGGTATCACCTTCAATCAGCCACATTTCTAGCGGTGTAGTTTTGAGCAATGATTTCAGTTGGGCACACGTTGGGTGCGTAGATTATCCTGAATAATCTAACTATTTATCAACCATTATCGTGTGCTTTATACAAAAAAGAAAATCTTCTGTATAAATTCGTGTTTGCTATTCTACTAATGTCTGAGCATTACGCTATACTTTAAACAATTTATCGACTATTCACGAGTTAAACAGTGCCGATTAAGTTTGTCGCAACCTCACGATTACCGACTGCATTTGGTGAGTTCAAGATTACGGTATTTCAAGATCCTGAAACTGGCGAAGAACATGTGGCATTATCCAAAGGTTTAGACACCGCACCTAGCGAACCTGTTTTAGTACGCATCCACTCAGAATGTTTAACTGGCGATGCTTTCGCGTCTTTGAAGTGCGATTGTGGCCCGCAGTTACAAGCTACTCAGCGCCTGATTAATGATGCAGGACAAGGGGTGATTTTATATTTACGCCAAGAAGGCCGCGGCATTGGCTTGACCAATAAAATTCGTGCTTATGCCCTGCAAGATCAAGGACATGACACCGTCGATGCCAATTTGATGCTGAATTTACCTGCCGATGCACGTCGCTATGACATGTGCAGCATTATGCTAGATCATTTGCAGGTCAAGGCTGTACGCCTAATTACCAACAACCCGTTGAAAATTCAAGCATTGCAAGAACAAGGAATTACTGTAGTAGACCGCGTACCACTCACTGTGGGTTTGAATCCATTCAATGAGGAGTATTTGCAAACCAAGCATGAGCGTATGGCGCACATGTATGATAAAGGTGACTTCTAAGTCACCTTTTTTAATTAGGGATGCCGCAATTTAGAACTGATTTACTTAAATCGTCATCGAAAAAATACGGTTATTTGGCATACGGCGTTTTAAGCGCAAATCAAAGGCCATACAAATATTGCGCACAAAGGGTTTGCCTTTTTCCAAAATTTGAATGCGCTGATCTTGAATCGACAGCAATTCATCTTCTTGCATTTCTTGCAATTGCTGCAATACCTGCTCAATTTCTGCAAAGTTCAGTTCGGGATTAGCCCAAGAGGTTTCAAAGCTGCACATTAAATTCAAAATGTGCTGACGAATCACCAAATCTTCCCGATTCAACACATGCCCTTTAAACACAGGAATCTCGTTGCGTTCTAAACGTGCGTAATAATCTTCAATACTTTTTTCATTTTGGGCAAAGCTATACCAACTGTCGCTGATTGATGAAACACCTAAACCAATCATGACCTGTGTTTTAGACGCGGTATACCCCATAAAGTTACGATGCAAACTGCCATTTTTAAATGACTTATACATACCATCACTGGCTAAAGCAAAGTGATCCATGCCAATTTCATGGTAACCATGTGCCAAGAGTCGATTTTTGCCCTCTTCATAGCACTGACGTTTTAATTCATCTTTAGGCACATCTTCATCTTTAAAACCACGTTGACCATTACCTTTAATCCAAGGCACATGTGCATAACTATAAAATGCCAAGCGGTCTGGCATTAAACGATGGGTCTGTTCAATGGTATTCAACACATCATCTAAATTCTGAAATGGCAAACCAAACACTAGATCATGCGAAATAGAATCATAGCCAATTTCACGCGCCCACTCGGTCACACGTTGCACATGCTCAAAAGGCTGCAGTCGATGAATAGCACGTTGTACTTTTTCATTGTAGTCTTGCACACCATAACTAACCCGACGAAAACCCAAATCATATAAAGCCTGTAAATGCTCACGAGTGGTGTTATTGGGATGCCCTTCAAAACTAAATTCATGTTGATCAGCCACTTCAGCTTTAGCCAAAATGCCCTGAATCAACTGCGTTAGGTGTTCCACTGAAAAGAAAGTCGGTGTACCGCCGCCCAAATGAATTTCTTTAATAATTGGTGTAGCTTTCAGCAACTGACAATACAAGTCCCATTCTTTTAATACCGCCTGGATATAAGGCTGTTCAACCTCATGCCTCTTGGTAACCCGCTTATGACAGCCACAAAACGTACATAAACTTTCACAAAATGGCAGATGAATATACAGACTGATACCTTCACTGGCATTGGATTCATCAAAAGAACGCTTCAGGGTTTGCTGCCATGCCTCTGCTGAGAATGTTTCGTCATCCCAATATGGCACGGTTGGATAACTGGTATAGCGTGGTCCAGGCACATTGTATTTTTGAATTAAAGAATTTGCCTGCTGTGTCATCCCATCTGCCTCATCCAGTGAATTAGCGCCCTGCAAAATTTGCTTTGGCCTGCAAACTATTGTGCTGAGCTTGTAAGTGGAAATCAACCTAGTCTTTTGCTCGGAATACTCTGGATAAAATGCTCTATTTACCTCATTCACAGAATAGTTTGCTAAGACAATTCAGACAAAGCGCTTAATTTTTAGAGGCTTTTATGTTTTGATGTAAGCCATTTTATTTTTATGCTGAGGTGGCCATGTCGCATCCTACTCACGCGGATATTCAGCGGGTACGTGAATTTCTTCTCGATTTACAGGCGCGAATTTGTGCGGCTTTAGAACAACAAGAACAAGCAGGTGGCGGAAACGCACAGTTTGAAATTGATGACTGGCAACGTCCTGAAGGTGGCGGTGGTCGTTCCCGTGTCTTACAAAACGGTACGGTGATTGAAAAAGGCGGGGTGATGTTCTCACACATCAACATCTCCAAACTACCAGCCTCTGCAACAGAACGCCATCCGAATATTGCAGGTGCACCTGCGCAGGCGATGGGCGTGTCATTGGTGATTCACCCGAAAAACCCGAATGTGCCAACTTCACATGCCAATGTGCGTTTATTTGTCGCTGAACCCGAAGGACAGCCGCCAATTTGGTGGTTCGGTGGTGGTTTTGACCTGACACCGTTTTATCCAAATGACGAAGATGTTTTGGCATGGCACCAAACTGCACATGATTTGTGTGCCCCTTTTGGTGAAAAGGTTTACGCAGAACATAAAAAATGGTGTGATGACTACTTTTATTTAAAGCACCGTGATGAACAACGTGGTGTCGGTGGCTTATTTTTTGATGACTTGAATCAATGGAACTTTGAAACCTGTTTTAACTATATTCAGGCTGTTGGCAATGGTTATTTGGAAGCGATTCTGCCAATTTTTGAACGTAACCGTGACAAAGCCTATACTGAAGCACAACGCGAGTTTCAGCTTTACCGTCGCGGGCGTTATGTTGAATACAATCTAGTCTATGACCGTGGCACCTTATTTGGTTTACAAACCGGTGGACGGATTGAGTCAATTTTAGTGAGTTTACCGAACTTGGCAGGCTGGTCGTATCGTCCTGAATGGGCGGAAGATTCAGCAGAGAAAAAACTCACTGACTACTATTTAAAACCTCGCGACTGGTTAAATCTCGAAGCCAGCTCACTGTAGAAAAGATCACATTCAACTTCTAAAAAAGCGATTCCTCCACGAATCGCTTTTTTGCTTACAAACTTTATCGCTTATTTTCAAATCAATAAATATGCACAGCATCAATTAACTGTCATGATGTTGCGGATGGACTTTAATAGACGATGTGACTGCGCACGCGACTCTACGATGCAACCAGACATGAATAAAAAAATTCATCATTCAAACGGACTGCATCGCAAGCTTATTCATCAAACTGTCAAAGCAACATGACAAACTGCGCCACATCTGTCAGGAGATATCCATGCTGCACACATTCACCAAACCCAAAATTATTTTATTTTGGTCTACCTTTGCCATTTTAGTTGGCTCAATTTGCATGACTTTTATCTTTGAAAGTCATCTATCAGATGGTTTGGCCATTAGCAGCAGTATTTTGGCAGGCATTGCCATGTTTGTGACTGCAGCAATTTTAGTTTTGGAAACAGTGCTCGCCATTTGTAATCCTTAACCCTTCCACGCGTTTATCTTCCAGCTAAAATTTTAGCGCTTTCACAGCAGTGATAGCCACAGGTTTTTATTCTGTGCAACGCTTCAGTCCACGCCCAATTTCACGTATATTGGTCTGCATTTCAGTATCTGGATTTTGGCACATGCGCAAACAATTTGCCGTGATTGGCAACCCAATTGAACAATCTCGCTCTCCTGAACTGCATCATGCTTTTGCAGACAAAACCGGCATTCAACTGCAATACAGCAAACGCCTTGCCCCACTGGATGGTTTTCGTGACAGCGTGCAGGACTTTTTTGCGCAAGGTGGTGTCGGTATGAATGTGACCGTGCCATTTAAAGAACAAGCCTTTGCTGAATGTGGCGTATTGACCGAGCGTGCCAAAATTGCCAAAGCTGTCAACACCCTATGGATGCAAGATGGTGTTCTACATGGCGACAATACCGATGGACAAGGCTTAGTCGATGCCATTACCGCATTGGGCTGGAACTTAAAACAAAGCGACATTCTGATTATTGGTGCAGGTGGTGCAACACGTGGCGTCATCTATCCATTGGTTCAAGCAGGTGCGAAGAAAATCGTAATTGCTAACCGTACCCTTGCTCGTGCAGAACAACTGGTTGCCGACTTACAAGCTGCTGTGCCACAAGCCGAATTACAGGCCATGGCACTAACCGATTTAACAGGTCAATTTGATTTGGTCATCAATGCAACCTCTGCCAGTTTAACTGGAGATGCCTTGGAACTGCCTGAAAGTTTGCAATTTAACTCTGCCTATGAAATGGCATACGGCAAAGTATCTAGCTTTTTAGAACAAGCCAAAGCACGTGGCGTACCCACTTCGGAAGGTTTTGGTATGTTGGTTGGACAGGCCATTGAATCTTTTTATATTTGGAATGGGGTGAAACCTGAGTTAAAAGATTTCCTATAAATTATCATCAAAAAAAATAGCCCTTTAGCATCAGCAAAAGGGCTATTTTTTTGAACTGGACAATCTTGTATAACCATGACTGCCCATTTTTTATGCTCGGTTTATTTCACATATTTCTGCATATCTTCATACACATCCATATAAATTTCATAATCAATCATTTCAGCCTGTTCTAAGCTCAAAGACTGAATTGAACTCTGACTCATTTTACCTTTTTGATGATCAATATAAGTTTGCCCTAAAATCTCTGCCGTTTTCTTTAAACTAGCGAGATCGGGCGTATCCCAAGTATAAGCAGCTTGATACAACTTTTGATATTGCTGCGCAAACATCTGTTGTGGCTGTTTATACTGTTGTTTGAGCTTGCGCCAGTCCAATGCCACTTTATTTTCATCGACGGCATCTTCAGTCAAATTATTAATATGACGACCAATGGCGTTATTAAATTGCACGTCTTCCTGCAAATGATGCTTGGCTTGCAGGGCTTCAATCCGTTTGAGTGCTGCACCTTGCGGGTCATAGTAGCGCTCATCACTAAACCAATAGGCATAGACTTCTGCCATTTCCTGCAAAGTTTGCGGACTTAAGTTTTTCACCCACTCACGCTGCTCTGCTGCCATATGCACTAAAAATAAAGTCTGATAAGTTTCACTAAATGCACCTTTTTGCTGATAGGTCTTTTCAGCCAATTGCTTTAATTCATCAGTATAACTGAGTGTAGCCGTGATGGCTGCCTGCTCACTGGCTGCCGTATCCTGTTCCAGACTACGCCCTAAGTTTTTCACCCATTTTTCTAAAATAGAATCTTTACTGACTTCCTGAATAGACTTTGCCTGACGCAACGCAGTACGGTCTATTTTGTTGGCATTTCCATAATTGGAAATCTGCACATCATTACGCACATGAATGGTGCCGTAATTTTCACGCTCAAATTGCAGTGCATAATCCACTTTTGCGGCACGCCCCTGATCATCTAACGCTACATCAATTTGAATGGGTGTTTTTTTACCTGCAGCAGTCGTGTTCATAATCTGCTGAATTTCAGCCTGATGTTTTTGCCACAACGCTGCAAAAGCTGCTGCATCAACCAATTGTTCAGAACGGTAGGGTTTAAAAAGTTCAGCCAGTTTTTCTTGTGGAGTATTAAAATGCGCCTCAAATACCGATTCTGCCTGCGCAGTACGGCTTTCGGTAAAGGCTTCTAATTCATAAGCATACGCACAATAGGTCAAATCACCCACTTTGGCTGTTTTGGCTGTCTCGATAAGACGCTCACAATCTTGCTCACTTAATATGTTTTCTTCTAATGCAGCCGCATTTATCGCCTCTTCGGCTGCCTGAGTTGCTGCATCATAAGCCTCTGAGGATGCTGCTTCTGTCACCACTGTTGAATCAGCAGCCTCATCTTCCTGATTTGATTCAGTCTCATAAAACTTCTGGCTGACCAAATTACGCAAGGCGACCGCTGCTTGATACGCTACGAAGCCTTCTTGGCTCATGCCATAATCTTCAGCCGTTTCATTTTGTTTTAAATATTCTTCAGGACTCAACTCTTTGGCAGGTGCATCTTGAGCATGCTCAGACGATGCATTAGCTGCCACTTGCTCCGTAGCATCTTCTGTTGCTGCTGCCTGCCCTAACACGGTCTGCTGTAAATACGGCGCATTGACATGATCAAACATCGACAACTGCAGCATCATGTCTTCTAAGCTGCTGCTATAGCGGATTTTTTCACTGAATTTCTGTTGGCGCTCTGCCGTAGTTAAATTCACTTTTTGAATTTGTTGGGAACCTGCCAAAACATAAGGCACTGCGTTTAATGCTTTTAAATACGCTGCAAATTCCTTTACCTTCACCCGTTCAATGTCTGACTTATATTTAGAAAAGTCGACATAGGCAAAGTCATTTTGGCTGTCTTTATTGACCAGATACGGCAGCAATGAAAAATAATTGGTATAAAACTTGTACTCATTAAAATCAATCACCATCGGTACTTTCATTTGTACCAACAGCGTCGGTTTTTCATAACGGGCTGCCACATTTAAGGCTGCTATTTTTTGGCGATAATGTACCGATCCGTCATAGTCAAACTGTGTATCGTTCAGCACATTTAACATAAAATCAAAGGGATTAGATTTTCCTGCAACACCCAAAACATCAGATGCGCTGCGCTGCTGCTTTGCCATAGCCGCATATAAATTTTACTTTTCTTGGGTACTTAAACGAATTTTTTGCTGTTTTAAATGTTGATCTACCTGCTTTTTGAGCGCTGGGTCTAATTCAGCAGGCTGTGTAGTCACTGTTTTAGAGGGGCTATCCTGTTGTTTGGCTTGCACGCGCAATTGACCTTGAAAGTCATAACTTGGCGTTTCAAAAATGGCATTTAAGCCAGTCACAGCTTTTTGTTCTAAGGTCACCGCCTGATTGGAATTGGTCTTTATGACATGCTGCGAACAACCTGTTGCCGCTAAACTAAAAAGACATAAAGATAAATATTTTAATTGTACCTTCATTGGTAAACACCTTATATTCATTATAGATTGGTCTATTCAAACGCACAGATTATGATACATTCTAACATAGTGTTCTATTCATATTTTTAGGTTGAAAAATTTTCATAATTCGCATTTCTGACATTTTTATTCGCTATTCTTATCAATGTATTTTGACCATGAGTGTGAATAATCAACATATCGATACAGATAATCCAAAACTATTTCTAAATTAGGATTAAGACTATGCCAGCATATAAAGCCCCATTACACGATATTCGTTTCTTAATGAACGAAGTGCTTGATTACCCGACCCATTACAAAAATCTTTCTAACGGTGAACTTGCAGACGCAGATACAGTCGATATGATTTTAGAAGGTGCAGCAGATTTCTGTGAAAATGTACTTTCTCCACTCAATCAATCTGGCGATGAAGAAGGCTGTCATTTTGAAAATGGCGATGTAACTACACCTAAAGGCTTTAAAGAAGCCTATGACCAATTTGTTCAAGGTGGTTGGCAAGGTCTGTCTTACCCTGAACAGTACGGCGGTCAAAACCTGCCTATGTCACTTAACCTCATCAAATCTGAAATGATGGGTACTGCCAACTGGTCATTCCAAATGTACCCAGGTTTAAGTGTGGGCTGTATCAACACTATTATGCAATTTGGTACTGAAGAGCAAAAAGACACTTATTTACCGCACTTGGTAGCGGGCACATGGTCGGGCACGATGTGTTTGACTGAACCACAATGTGGTACTGACTTGGGTCAGGTCAAAACTAAAGCTGAACCTCAAGCCGATGGCACCTATGCTATTTCAGGCACCAAAATCTTTATTTCTGCAGGTGAACACGACCTGACTGAAAACATTATTCACATTGTTTTAGCACGTCTTCCAGATGCACCTGCGGGTACGAAAGGTATTTCGTTATTTATCGTACCGAAGTTCTTGCCGACTGCAGAAGGCGCTGTGGGTGAACGAAACCCTGTAACTTGTGGCTCTATTGAGCACAAAATGGGGATCCGTGCTTCTGCAACTGCGGTCTTAAACTTTGACAATGCGGTGGGTTATTTGATTGGTGAACCAAATAAAGGCTTACATGCCATGTTTACCTTTATGAATACCGCGCGTATTGGTACAGCAATCCAAGGGATTTGCCATGCAGAATTGGCTTTCCAAGGTGCTTTACCGTATGCCAAAGAACGTATGTCTATGCGTGCACTTTCAGGTAAAAAAGACCCTGAAAAAGCAGCTGATGCAATTATTCACCATGCCGATGTACGTCGTATGCTGTTGACTCAAAAAGCAGTAGCTGAAGGCGGTCGTGCCATGATTTATCATGCTGCACAATTGGCAGACAAAATGAATGATGCCTTAATGCGTGGCGATACCGCTGCCTTTGAAGCACATGATGACCATTTAGGTTTCTACACTCCTATCTTAAAAGGCTTCTTGACTGAAATGGGTTATGAAGCAGCCAACCACGGCATGCAAGTCTATGGCGGTCATGGCTATATTAAAGAATGGGGCATGGAGCAAATTGTACGTGACTCACGTATTTCAACACTTTACGAAGGTACAACTGGTGTTCAGGCACTCGATTTGATTGGTCGTAAAGTCTTATTAAGCTCTAAAGGCAAAGTGATTCGTGACTACACAGCTGAAATTTTAAAATTCTGTGGTCAACACGCACGTAATAAATACATGCGTCGTTTTGCATGGGACTTGACTAAGCTATGTGCACAATGGAATGCATTAACCGTGCGTATTATGTTGGCAGCACGTAAAGACCGTGACATCGTTTCTAGTGCTTCGGTTGATTTCTTGATGTTCTCTGGCTATGTGATGATGGCTTATTTCTGGGCGCAACAAGCGGCTGTCGCTTCAACCAAATTGGCAGAAGGCAACGGTCAGGAAACACCTGAATTCTATAAAGCCAAAATCAAAGTTGCCGATTTCTACTTTGAGCGTTTATTGCCACGCACCCAAGGTCATGCAGAAGCAATGGTGAATCCATCTAAAACCATGACCGCTTTAGCACCAGAACATTTTAGTTTTGATTACTAAAATTTTCTAAGTAGAAGCAAATAAAAGAGCGCAATATGCGCTCTTTTTTTTTATTTACATCACAATATCTCAGATCTGAATCTTTTTCAGCCACGCATCAAAGAAACGCTTCCAATACCGAGTTTAAAAACACATGCCCTTGCTCGGTACATGCCAGTCGGTTTGGATCATTCTGCAATAATTGACGCTGACGCAAAGTGCCTAAAATATCCTGCATATCGGCTAAATTTAAACCTGTACGAGCAGCATACAGTTTTGCATCTACCCCATCATTCAGGCGCAGCGCATTCATCATAAACTCAAATGGCAACTCTTCTGCGCTAATCACTTTAAACTGCAAATGCTCTGCAGGCACTTTGGCTAAATAATCTTTTGGCAAACGGGTTTTCTGGAAACGATACACCCCATCAGGCAAAGTCACTTTGCCATGTGCCCCGGCCCCAATCGCTAAATAATCGCCAAATTGCCAATAATTTAAATTATGTGCAGACGGCAGCTCTTTACGCCATGCCGAGACTTCATAATTCACAAAACCTTGTGCAGTTAAATAAGCTTCACCCTGTGCCTGAATCTCTTCCAAAACATCATCTACAGGTAAAATTGGCTGCGTGCGGAAAAATACCGTATTCGGTTCAATGGTCAATTGATACCATGAAATATGTGTTGCACCGTGTTCCACCGCCAGTTTTAAATCTTGCAGCGCCTGTTCTAGTGTTTGCTCAGGCAAGCCATGCATTAAATCTACATTAATACGCTGAAAACCTGCTTCACGTGCCAATGCAATCGCAGAAATTGCATCATCATTGGAGTGAATACGCCCTAGTTTTTGTAAATGTGCTGTATTAAAACTTTGCACGCCTATCGACAGGCGGTTAATTCCTGCAGCTAAATAATCTGCAAAAGGATCATGCTCAACTGTACCGGGGTTGGCTTCTAAAGTAATTTCACAGCCATCTTCAAAGGCGATCAGCGCTTGCAATTGTGTAAATAACCATTGATAACCCTGCGCAGAAATCAGTGAAGGCGTGCCACCACCAATAAAGACACTATGAATTTTTCGCACCTGTGCAAACTGGGTTTGGGTTTTAAAATCTTCCAGCAAAGCCTGTAGATATTCCTGCTCCAAATCTAGACTCAGCTTACCGTCAGGCACAGCATGCGAGTTAAAATCACAATAGGGGCACTTACGCACACACCACGGCATGTGAATGTATAAAGACAAAGGAATATCTGCGGGTATTAAGGGCTTCAAAGCAAGGCTCAGTGCAAAATCAGAACAGTGATACAGATTTTAACATGACTACAGCAGGACACCGCTGTATTCCCTATAATTTGCTTTAGACTAGAAAATCACCAATAAGAAAAAGCGATAAAATGATGAAGATTTCCAGTCAACTATTCTTACTTTTGCCGCTCGCCATGGGCATTGGGATTGCCATGGCTTTCCAGACCGCAATTAACAGCCAATTGCGGGAATATTTATATTCTCCGCTACAAGCTGCCCTTTTCTCTTTTTTGGTTGGTACAATAGTTTTAGCCATTTTGGTTTTTTTCCAACAAGTCGAAAAACCTAGCTTCAGCACCTTACAACACATTCCATGGTATTTATGGATGGGTGGATGTTTAGGGGTTTATGCAATTAGCATCAGTATTTATAGTGCGCCAAAATTAAGTTTGCTCACCTTATCAGGGGTGATTATTTTTGGGCAAATGCTCGCATCTATGCTAATTGATCATTTTGGGTTCTTGGGTACGGAAAAAGTCAGCATTAACTGGCAACGTCTTTTAGGTAGCGTGGTGATTTTTATTGGTGTGCTTCTCACTTTACAACGCTCATAACCAAAACGCTAAGCACCTCATGTATTGAGATTTTTGTGTCAAAAATGAATTCTGTGACCAGTACCCGTTTTGAGTTAAAACAACTGTTTCAGCTCATGATTCCAATTTTGGTCACCCAGTTTGCCCAAGCAGGTCTAGGGCTGATTGATACCATTATGGCAGGCCACATGTCTGCTACCGACTTGGCCGCTATTGCGGTGGGGGTCGGGTTATGGATGCCCATCATGCTGCTGTTTAGTGGCATTATGATTGCCACCACACCTTTGGTGGCAGAAGCCAAAGGGGCACGAACCCCTGAAAAAATTGCCACCATTGCCCGCCAGTCCTTATGGATTGCCTTTATTTTAGGCGTGATTGCAGGCCTGATTTTACAGTTCATGCCTGCTCTGCTGCCTGTGTTTGGTGTGCCTGAAAGTTTACAACCCAAAGCAGGCTTATTCTTACATGCCATTGGCTTTGGTATGCCTGCCGTAACCATGTATGCCGCCTTGCGCGGTTATTCTGAAGCATTGGGCTATCCACGTCCCGTCACGGTCATTAGTTTGCTGGCTTTGGTCTTGTTGGTGCCTCTCAACTTTATGTTTATGTATGGATGGGGGCCATTGCCTGAATTAGGCAGTGCAGGCTGTGGTTTTGCCACCGCAATTTTACAATGGCTCATGTTCTTTAGCTTAGCCCTGTATATTTTTAAAAGCAGCGCCTATCAAAGCACTCAGGTTTTTAGTCAATGGGAAGCGCTTGATGCGGTCTGGATCAAGCGCATTTTGCTGCTTGGCATGCCAATTGGTCTGGCAATTTTCTTTGAAGTCAGTATTTTCAGTACCGCCGCCATCGTTATTAGCCCTTTGGGTGAAACGACATTGGCTGCACATCAAATTGCCATGTCCGTGACCTCACAACTGTTTATGATTCCCATGTCGTTGGCAATTGCTCTGACCATTCGCATTGGCACCTATTATGGCGAACAGAACATTCATGCCATGCGTAAAGTACAGGTATTAGGTTTTGCCACCGCTACCCTGTTTGCGTTTTCTACCATGGCACTGATGTGGTTTTTCCGACCTGAAATTATTTCTATTTACAGCAATGACCCGCAAGTGGCACAAGTCACTTTATATTTATTGTTGTTTGCCATTGCTTATCAACTCATGGATGCTTGGCAAATCAGTGCGGCAGGTTGCTTACGTGGCATGCAAGATACGCAAGGCCCAATGTGGATTACCATGCTTGCCTATTGGGTCATCGCCTTCCCGATAGGCGTGTATTTAACCCGTTACAGCAGCATGGGTGCTGCAGGCGTTTGGGTCGGGTTAATTGTCGGTTTAAGTATTGCCTGCGTGTTACTCTTAACCCGTTTATATTTTAATAATCAGCGACTGGAACGCCAGTTTGCCCAATAAACACAGCCCTGAAACATGCTCCAACATACCGAAATACCTTTTGGCATGTTGGGGTTGTCATCCAAATAAATGCATTAACAATTAAAAGTAGGCATTTTGCTCACGAACACTTATGATCAAAATACAGTAAAGATGATCTTGAGGAACATCGCATGGCAAAAACGGCGCGTACACCCGGTCGTCGCTTTATGAAACTGGCGGGCATGACCGCAAGTATTGCAACTAAAACCGTATCGAATTCAATTAAAAACTTGACCGCAGATGAACAACAAAAAAATGCGGCACGCAGCCAATTGTTTCAAGATATTGGCGTCCAAATTGCCAATACTTTAGGTGAAATGAAAGGCGCAGTCATGAAAGTTGGGCAAATTGCCTCGCAATACAAAGACATTTTCCCGCCTGAAGTCGCTAAAGCTATCAGTAAGTTACAACGCCAAGCGCCTGCTATGCCTTTTGCCGAAATTAAAGCACAAGTTGAAAAAGAACTCGGTAAACCGCTCGATAAAATTTTTAAACACTTTGATGAAACGCCATTTGCAGCCGCTTCGATTGGACAAGTGCATAAAGCCATTTTGCCGAATGGCGAACAAGTAGTGGTTAAAGTGCAATACCCAGGGGTGGATGAAGCCTGTGAAAGCGACCTGAAACAAGTCCGTTTAGCCTTGCGCTTAATGGGCGTGTTAAAAATAGACCGTAAATTGCAAGACCGTCTGTTTCAAGAAATTCAGGAAAGTTTAGACAATGAACTGAATTATCAAATCGAAGCACAAAACCTAGAAGTAGCACGTACATTTCACGCGGCTTTGGATGATAAAATTATTATTCCACAGGTTTTTAAAGACTATTCTTCACGGCACATTTTAACCTTAAGTCTGGAACAGGGCGAAAGTATTGAAACCGCCAGTACATGGTCACAGCGCACCCGTAACACTTTGGGGCGACGCTTACTGCGTGCCATGGGCCAAGAAATCTTTTATTTAAAACGCTTCCATTGCGACCCGCATCCAGGCAATTTTGCCTTCCGTGAAGACGGTTCGGTCATTATTTATGACTACGGCGGTGTGAAAACTCTGTCGAGCGATGTGGTACATCATTTTAGACAACTGATTCATGCCGCACGTGCACAAGATATTGCCGAAATTGAACAGCATTTAGATGCGTTGCAGGCAATTTCTGCACGAGGTAAATTCCCTGAAGATTTATATCATCAGTGGCTAGAAGTGTTGATGCGCCCACTGACCACACATTATGACTTTGCAGAAAACTCTGCCCACCATGATGGGGTTGAACTGGTCAAAAGTTCGCTGAAATACTGGGATGTATTCAAACCTTCGCCCGATACCCTCATGGTGAATCGTACCGTATCTGGACATTATTGGAATCTGATTCATTTAAAAGTGCATGACAATTTAAATGATATTTTTGAAGAGTTGGTTCCATCACGAGACTAAACTCAGCGTTTCACTGAACAAGGTGATGTTAAAAATAAAGCCCAGAGATGGGTTTTATTTGCCAAGATTAACGTTATGTTATAACATTTCTTTAAATAAATTCATCATCTCACCTTTTTGTTCGGAGAAATCCTATGCGTCCAGATATCCATCCTGAATATCGTGAAGTTTTATTCCACGACACCAATGCCAATGCCTACTTTGTTATTGGTAGTACCCTGCAAAGCAGTCAAACTAAAGAGTATGAAGGCAAAGTTTATCCTTATGTGACTTTGGATATTTCTAGTGCTTCACATCCGTTCTATACAGGTGAGCAACGTCAAACCAGTAACGAAGGTCGTGTGGCGAGTTTCAATAAACGTTTTGCACGTTTCAAACGCTCACAATAACTTCATATTCAGTTAAGTTTTCTATTTTATAGTTTAATCATAGCCCAATTGCTTAGCGCCAAGCTGAGCAGTTCTCTATCTTCAAAGCCCAGGCACTCTCCTCCAGCTTGGGCTTCTTTTTATCTGAAAAGCAAATATAGGCAGTTAATGTTTTAAAACTTGTTGAATACTATAAAAACCTACAGCCAGAAAAATTACGCCCAAAACCACGCTCGACATGGCATAGCCAAAAGCCAAACCGTGCTGTCCCTGTCGCAACAGTTGCCAAGTTTCCAACCCAAAACTAGAAAATGTGGTAAAACCACCTAAAATTCCAACCATCAGCAATAAGCGGGCTTCCTGCTGCAACACAGGATATTTCTGACTCAATGCAAAAAATACACCCGCCGAAAAGCAGCCAAACAGATTGACCGACCACGTTGCCCATGGAAAATGCTGTGCCGATTTAAATAAATACAGGCTTGCGGCATAACGTAAACTTGCCCCCAATGCACCGCCAATTGCCACCAATAGCCAATTCATCTGTTCTGCTGTCCTTTTTGCGGCTATGTCGTGTATTTCTCACAGCCATAATTTTTAGTCACACGTGATCTCACTGTTCCTTAAAATGTAGTCAAACATAGTCAAGGACTAATTCGCACTCTGTTAATGTCTTGTTGCCAAGCGTGTAA